>DATFEW010000315.1:0-4353 GCA_035250805.1 Pyrinomonadaceae bacterium | reverse complement strand
TCCGCATGTTCGCATCGACCGGCGAGCCGTGGAACCCGGCACCATGGTGGTGGCTTTTTGAAAAGGTTGGAAATTCAAAGATTCCGATCATCAACTACTCCGGCGGAACGGAGATCGCGGGCGGGATTTTGATGGGGAACCCGCTGCTGCCCCAAAAGCCTTGTTCTTTTCCCGCACCTTGTCCGGGGATGGACGTTGATATTCTCAACGAGAACGGCGAACCCGTAAAACCCGGCGAGGTCGGCGAGCTTGTCATCAAACAGCCTTGGATCGGGATGGCGCGCGGTTTCTGGCAGGAGAAAGAGCGTTACCTCGAAACCTACTGGAGCCGTTTCAAAAACATCTGGGTTCACGGCGACTGGGCCATGCGGGATGCGGACGGGCACTGGTTCATCCTCGGCCGCAGTGACGACACGCTGAAAGTTGCCGGCAAGCGCGTCGGGCCTGCAGAGGTCGAAAGTTTGCTGGTCGCGCATCCGCGAGTCACCGAAGCTGCCGTGATCGGCGTCCCAGATGAAAAGAAAGGCACCGCGATGGTGGCTTTCTGCGTTCTCCGAAACGCGGACCCTGGACGGAACGCGGACGCCCTCGTCCGCAATGAGCACGAAGTGCGAAAGGGTTGGCATAGCCGTGGATACCTCCGACATTACGACGGCAAGGTCACCCAATTTGTTACATTCCGGCTTGCAGATTCACTTCCTCAAGGTGTTATCAAGCGCTTAAAGCTGGAGGTCGAACATGGCAAGCTTCCCGATCCATCAAAAGAGTATAGAAAGCGAGTTGAGGATTACCTGGACCTAGGCATTGGCGAATGTATTTTGCTAAGACCGGAAATCGCAGAAATTCTCGAGGCAACATTATTTAATGAAAATGAAATAGCCTATAAACTTATGGCCTGGGTAATAATGCCCAATCACGCCCACGTGCTTCTGAGACCGTTGGAAGGTCATTCTCTGTCTCAAATAATGAAAACGATCAAAAGCGTCTCAGCACATGCAATAAATAAGAGGACGGGCCATTCAGGTTCTGTCTGGCAACCAGACTATTTCGACCGGTACATACGCGATCAGGAGCATTTTTCTCGGGCGGTCAAATACATTGAAAATAATCCTGTGAAAGCGGGGCTCTGCGAATCACCGGGACAATGGCGTTTCAGCAGCGCGTGGAATGCAGAATCCGGTTCGGGCTCCGCCCTCATTGCGGACGAGGGCGTCCGCGTTCCCACCGTTGACGAACTTAAAGCTCTCGTAGCACGCGACATGGGCAAGCCGCTAGCGCCGTCAAAGATCCACTTTATCTCGGCGCTCCCGAAAACCCGCAATGCCAAGGTAATGCGCCGGGTCATCCGGGCTGCTTATCTCGGCGAGGACCCAGGCGATCTTTCCGCACTTGAAAATCCGCAAGCGGTTGATGAGATTAGAGATCTGGGTTTGTAACACCACAGTTTTACATTTTTGTTACAATTCGGGTCTGTGGCAAAAGCGCAGCAGATCACCGAACGGGTCGGAACGCTCGATCCGCAAGCCTGGCTTGCCGAGGTACTGCGTGTCCGGTTTGAAGAGGTCATAAAATGCCGCGACGCCGCGCTCGATCCTGCGCGGATCGACGGCGTTCACGATATGCGCGTTGCGATCCGCCGGCTTAGAAGTGTGATCCGCGACTTCGGAGAGATCACCGACAAGTTTCCATTAAAGAATTTAAGAAAGCGTCTGAAGCGGCTTGCCGATTCACTCGGAGTGGTTCGCGATGGGGATGTGTGCATTACGGCGCTGGAAAAATTGTCTACACAGGCGAGCGACGAAGCGATCCGAGCGGGGATCGAATCGATCGCGTCCGAATATCGCGCAACGCGTGCTGAGGGGCTCGAAGATCTGAAAGGAGAGTTAGCATCTGAGCGGATCGCCGATCTAGAATCGCGGTTCGACGCGGCGCTTAACGAATCCCTCAAACAGCGGGGGCTGTATCAGGTAGGAAGCGTCGAGGATGCGGCCGAGAAGATAGTTTCAAAATGCCGGAAGGGATTTGTCGACCAGGGTGACGCCATTTATTATCCGCATTCTATTCAACGTCTTCATCGGATGCGCATTGCCGGGAAACATCTTCGATATGCAGTAGAGCTTTTTTTGGATGTTCTCGGCGAAGGTGCCGAAGTGCTGGCCGACGAAACCAAAAAAATGCAGGGCTACCTGGGTGATGTCCATGACTGCGACGTTTGGACGACTCAGCTGCGGCAACGAGCGCTCAATGGCAAAACCAAAAAGGAAACGCCGGTTAACGAACGCAAAGCTGCCATTTGGCTAATGTCAGAATTCCAACGCCGCCGCACTAAGGCATATCGCAAGGCCCTGGCGTTGTGGACAAAGTGGGATGACGAATCTTTCTGGCATAACCATGCCCCACCACAATGAACGCAAAACAGATCCACACCATCGGCCATGGCCGGCATGCGTTCAATTACTTCCTTGAGCTTCTAAGGCAATACGAGATCGAGTTTGTGTGCGATGTGCGCAGCGTGGCGAGGTCGCGGTGGCCGCATTTTAACGGGATGGTGCTGCGGCAACTGCTGAGTGAGAACGGGATCGGTTACGAGCATCTGCCGGAGTGCGGAGGGCGAACCCGGCCAAAACCCGGAGACCTTGCGTGGGGCATCGACCACATCGTCGAGGTCGCCGCGGAGGTACCAACGGTCCTGATGTGTTCTGAAAGCTGGCCTCTTTCTCATCACAAAGTGCCTCGTGCAAACTGCCATCGTATTGGGATGCTCGCGCCTCGGCTCCGTGCCAAAGGAATCGAACGAATAATCCACGTCATGCCCGATGGTCGCACGATCGAATTTGACGAGTCCGCCGTACCCTCCATTTGGTGAGATATTCACGCCAAGGCACAGAGTCGCGCCGAGGGAATTTCAATGCGAAACCCGCTGACATATTCGCACCTAAAAGTTGCGTGTCACAAGCTTACCGAAAACGACGCCCGGTTGGCGCGCGTATTTGAAAGATACGGCACGCCGCCGCTCTGGGACCGGCCGCAGGGATTTGAGACGCTTCTCCAGATCATTCTCGAACAGCAGGTTTCGCTTGCGTCGGCAAAGGCGTGCTACGACAAGCTAGGAGTGCGGCTGGGAAAGATCACGCCCAAGAAACTGCTTTCATTGAACGATGCGGAAATGAAGACAGTCGGTTTTAGCCGGCAAAAAACTGCATATGCCCGGAATCTTGCTGAATCGCTTGTTAACAAAAGCATCGATCTCAACGTCCTTAGCAGCAGGACGGATCTTGAGGTGAAGTCAGAGCTAATGCGGCTCAAGGGCGTCGGCGAGTGGACAAGCGATATTTACCTTTTGATGGCGCTGCTGCGGCCGGACGTAATGCCAAAGGGTGATATTGCTTTGCATACCGCCTGGCAGAAACTAAGCGGCGAGCCACGGCCCACGTCGGACGAGTTTCTCGAGATAGCCGAATGGTGGCGGCCCTATCGTTCAGTTGCCGCGAGGCTGCTTTGGCATTTTTACCTTTCCGAAAGGCTTTTGCAGAAGCCCGCACGTCGGTAAGGACGTTATAAAGGTTATACTCGCACTCGCTTAGGAGCGAAAATTGGGTCAAAAGCTAAGTTTTATGCGGTCTGAAGCAAACTTTCATAGTGAAAACATCATCTGTTAAGCTGGATGTCTGCTTGAATTTTAAGTTCTTACTTTTTTAGAAATAGAGGTTTATTAATGATTCGAAAGGTAACTGCCGCGATCGCGGTATTGGTGTTGGTTCTTGGGATCCTTGGTTCGTTCATCGCAATGGGTCAGGGCGAAAGCTCGCGTACGTTGGGAGCAAATCCGTTGGTTGCGATGCTGCCGGCGTCGGACGTGATCGTGGTTGGTGATGGCAAACGGTTCTTCGGTGAAGTCCCTAAAGTCCTTGCGGCAAATCAAAAGGCGCTGACGGAACTTCTCGCGCATTTGGATCAGCTGCAGGCGAAGACCGGTATTGACCTTCGCAAATTTGAGACGTTCGCCGCGGGCGCGAGTGTTACGAAACTGGAGGGTCCTGGCCACAAGATCGCGCCGGTGGTCATCGCGCGTGGATCGGTGGAGTCTGCCCAGGTGATCGAGGCCGCAAAGAAGATCGCCGAAGGAAAAGCCAAGGCCGAGTCGGTTAACGGCCGGACGGTGTACGTTGTTTCGTCAAAGGACGTGATCGAGCTTGCAAAGAAACACGCGCCGGTTTCGGCTAATAACAAAAAGGCGGAAGACAAAGCTGCGCACATGACGGAGGATCTGGCGATCGCCGCTGTGGATGCGAACACTGTTGTTTTCGGGTACGCATCACGCGTTCGTGAAACGCTCGAAGCAAGGTCGACCGT
>DATFEW010000307.1:0-2795 GCA_035250805.1 Pyrinomonadaceae bacterium | reverse complement strand
GCGATCTTCGACAAAGCGACCGATCTTATTTTTCGTGGATCGCCGGCGGACCGCGTCGTCGCCTTACTGGCTGATGAAACACTCGACGGGCGGATACTTGAATTCAGCCTTAATCCGATCAGCGTGAAAACCCGCGACGAGAAGATCGACGCGCAAACGTCGTCGTTGACGATCAGCCGCACGATCACGCAAAAGGTAATGCGTGAAAAGATCGCCTTGCTCTCTCAGGATGCGACGACCGACGAGCAATTCTTCGGAGCCGAATCCATAGTCTCGCAAGGGGTTCGCTCTACTATCTGTGCGCCTCTGTTGACCGAATCGAATGTACACGGCGTTCTTTATGCCGACCGGCTTGATCCGTTTGCCGCTTTTTCGCCCGATCACCTCGAGCTTATCAGTGCCGTAGCCGCTCAGACGGCGGTCACCGTCGAAACCGTAAAAGCCCATAAACGACTTGCGCGGGAAGAGGTCGCACGAGCGAACTACAGCCGGTTCATGCCCGAATATGTTGTTAAACAACTCCTCGATAATCCGGCATCTTTCAAGCTTGGCGGCACCAATCAGAAGATAACCGTTTTGTTTGCCGATATCCGCGGCTTCACAACCATCTCCGAGAAGGAAAATCCAGAGAAGGTCGTCGGGCTTTTGAATAAATTCTTTTCTGCGATGACCGAAATTATTTTCGAGAACCGCGGCACGCTCGATAAATACATAGGGGACGGCCTGATGGCTCTGTTCGGAGCGCCGACCGCGTCCGAGGAAGACGCGCTAAATTCTGTCAAAGCTGCGGTTATGATGCAGAAAAAGCTTGCCGAGATAAACCCCGGATTCCGGGCCGAAGGACTGCCGGAAATTTCGATGGGGATCGGACTTCATACAGGGGTGGCGACGATCGGCTACATCGGCTCCGACCGCCGCTCCGAATATACCGCAATTGGTGACACGGTTAACATTGCGGCCCGTCTGCAGTCCAACGCCGGCGGTGGCGAGATCCTAATGAGCGACGCCACGGCTGAGGCCTGCGCTAACCGTATTCCTTCTACCGAGCGTGAGCCCCTCACTGTAAAGAACCGTACACAACCCGTAAACGTGTTTGAAGTACGCTGGGCTTGACCGACCTTAAGCGATTTTCATTGCTTGCCTTCACGTGAAAAGAATATAATTTTATCTGCTTCGTATGCTAAAGATATCTTCGCTTAAGAAGCTCGTTACCGATTCGATGGCGATCGACCTCGGCACTGCGAGCACGATCATCGCGGTGAAGGGCCGCGGTGTTGTGCTTGATGAGCCTTCGCTCGTGGCGATCAACGAGCTTTCGGAAGAGATACTTGCGTTTGGCCAGGAAGCTGCGGATATGACCGGCCGCGAAGGCCGTGACGTTATCGTGAAAGCGCCGATGATCGGCGGCGTGGTCGGAGACTTTGAGCGGACGAAAAAGATGCTCGCGCACTTTGTCAGAAAGTCGAAGACGGGCGGTTCGAACATTTCACTTCAAGCCGTGATGGGCATGGTGTCAGACGTAACGCACGTCGAGCAGCGGGCGCTCAGCAACGCGGCGGACGATGCCGGCATCGGCAAAGTTTTTATGATGGAAGAGGGCCTTGCAGCCGCGTTCGGCGCGGGCGTTTTGCCTACCGATAAGCGGGCATCGGCGATCGTCGATATCGGTGCGGGCACTACGAACATCGCCATCATCGCAAAAGGCTCGGTCGTGCATTCGACGTCCGAACGGTACGGAAGCAATTCGATAAACGATGTGCTCGCGACGCATCTCAGGCGACACCGCGGTTTGCAGGTTGGTGAAGAAACAACTGAACTTCTGAAGGCATCCTTTGCTTCGGCGTATCTGCCCGACGATATTTCGAAAACGATGGAGGTTCGCGGCCGTGACGTGCAGACCGGAAGTCCTGCAGCAGTTGAGGTTACGACCGGCGAACTCTACCCGATCGTTGAATCGATCGTACGGCGGATAGCACAAACCGTGAAAGATACGCTCACGGAATTGCGGCCAGAGGTTGCAGCGGATATTTACGACCGGGGCGTTATTCTCACCGGGGGAGGATCGCTACTCGACGGCATCGATCAATACATGCGTTCCTTCATAAGCCTTCCGGTCACGGTGGCAGACGAACCGCGGTACGCTACGGTCAACGGCCTGCTAAAAATGTTCGACGATCCCAAACTGCTTGATCGCGTCTCTCGCAACGAGCTCCACGTACTGCAAAACGCCGAGGTCCCATTCGAAGCCTAGCAACCCGGAACCCGATTTTTCCCGTCTATAAACAGGAACCTCCCGCTGTTATATTTGGATAAATAGCAGTGCGCTGCTTTACAGACGCTGAATGAAATCACTTACGTTACTGTTCATGTTTCTACTCTTCGGTGCGTTTTGCGCGCCCGAATCGCGCGCCCAGGATCGCGAATTTATCAAAGAGGCTCAGACTCGTTGGAAAAAACGACCGTACGACGGCGGAAGTCCTAACCAGGTCGCCCAACTTGATCATTGCAAAGAATTAAAACTAGTGCCGTTTTTAGAGTTGGGTAAGGTGAATAAGGCGGCGTTCGTTTTGTTGAAGAATACTCACGGCAACGAGGCTGAAAAGGCGTATAACAAAGCTTCGATATATGACAATGCGGTGCTTTTGAATACGGCTGCTGCAGCAGCGAGCGTTGGAGCAGACTTCTCCGGAGCCGTCATTTTGAAGCCATACTACAGCGAGAAGTCCAGTGTAAATACCAGCTTTCAGCAGCTTCCGTTCGGATACTACTTCAAAGGGTTTACCGGAATTCCGAAA
>DATFEW010000305.1:0-2541 GCA_035250805.1 Pyrinomonadaceae bacterium | reverse complement strand
AGATTTACGCCGCAAGCGGCGTTTGCGGACGAGGGCGTCCGCGTTCCGTCGCGGCACCCCATCGGCAGATCTCAGGGCACGGCTCGCGTAATTCAGAAGTAAGAATTCAGAGTTCAGAGGCCTTAATCGGGGTGCCGTGTGAAAAAAAGACCACGAGATCGCGGGACGGTCAAATTTCGCAGATAAAAGCTGTAATTTTGCGGCTAACCGTTGTAATAACACGAGAAAGTGACAATTTCTGTTAGCTCGCTTGGAACGTGGATTGCTTACACACAGGTTGCCAAATCCCCCCAATCGGAGGACATAAGATGTACGGAAAGTTTACATCGATCCATTCCTTTAGAGGACTGGTGGAAGCTATGGCTAACTTAGGTTTATTCAAATTCGTTGCTGGTGCGGGCCCTGTAAACATCGCTGTGTGCGGTTGTGAGACACACACTGCAAATTCGAACACGAAATGTTGTCAACGCAACATACCGGAAACACCGCAACTCACGAATTCGAAATGGGATACGAGCGCGACATTTGTGTTGCCACCGGGCGTTTCGGGACACAGTTGGCGGGGATAATCGACAGTTGGATATGGTCGAGGCGTGGGCCGCGTTCTTGACGGAGGATCGACTTCGCAACAAGGGCGTGAATAAATTGACAATCAGTGCGGACGATTCTGTGACGGGTGGTTAACGGCACAAGAACTCTCTCTAAGGAGGGATTATGGAGCAGGTTGCCAGACAGAAGAACGAGATCGGTAAGATGCTCGAGCGTTTAGGTAACGCTCTTATTACTGGAGATCTTAAGGGGATCTCATCGTGCTACGCGTTTCCGGCCCTTTTTGGTTCGGATGAAAACTCGAGGATGATCGCAAATGCGGCCGAGCTTGAGCTGCTGTTCGCACAGGCTCGAAACTGGTTCATTTCAAAAGGCATACGTGCCACGCGCGCGGAGCTTCAAAGCTTTGAACAAGTGAGTGAAACGGTCGCAGCGGTCGATGTACGCTGGCCTGGTTTTGACGAAGCCCGGAATGAGATCCATACGGAGACGTCACATTACATCATTCAGACTTTAGCGGGAAAAGCCTCTATACGGGTGGCGCTGACGCGGGGCAGGTAAGGCGGGAGCTGAAGGCTGCGTCCTGACAAGCCTGCTCAGTTTCGTTCGCGCTTCCCACTCATGCGGGCAGGATGCCCACGTTCCGAACGACGTCTAAACAAAAAAGGCGGCCCGTTGGGGCCGCAAATTTGACAGGAGGGGACAACTGAATAATTTTATTGGTTCACCAGCATCAACTGGCCGTCGGATGTGCGGACGGCGAGCGGGATAGGTTCGTAAGACGTCAGAGGCCTTGCTTCCTTTTGTTCAAATTTTGCCGAAGCGTTCGAGCGGCGCGCGAGGTTAATGAAGGTGCCGTCGGAGATCGCGTTGTACCGAGCTGTGATCCGGCGTACGTATTCCTGGGTTTCGCGATAGGGCGGGATGTTCCAGCCGTACTTCATCACGGCGCCTTCGCCTGCGTTGTAACCCGCGAGGGCGAGCACGACATCACCGCGAAATGTGTCCAGCAGCCACCGCATATATTTGACGCCGGCGTCGATATTCTGTCTTGGATCGTAGATCTGCGTAACACCGAATCGCCGTGCCGTGGCGGGCATTAGCTGCATCAATCCGCTCGCTCCTTTGTGCGACGTGGCCCGGATCTTGAACGAGGACTCCTGGTGCATCTGCGAATAGATCAGCAGCGGGTCGATACCGTAGCGCCGGCTCGATTCGACGATAAAGGCGTCATGCAGCGGGTTTCCCGTCGTAAAACCTTTCAACATCGTATTCGCACCCATTGTGAGCTTTGAATACGTAGTCGGCACCATCGGTTGGCCTTCGCGGGTCGCGAGGCCGTCGGTAACGCTAGCGGTAAGACCGGTTTTTTTTACAAGCTGATTCTTACCCCGTTTGCCCTTTTTTATCGGCTCGACCTTCGGTGCCGGCGGCAGGATGACATCGACACCCTGTGCACGATCGAAATTATCGAAAACCTTCTGCGCATGCGCCGAGGATACGAAGGCGAGAGATACTAAAAGTAGGGCGATGGCGGGCAGGATCTTCATTTGGGGGTAGTCGCTTGTCGATCTGCAGCGGCAAAAAGTGGATTTTGGGATCGGGAGAAGTTTCTGACGGCTTATTTCGGGGATCCGCCGTCTACATCTTAGAAACAATCAAAAATCGAGTGTTTCCAAAGATTAATCAATACACAACGCTGTTTATCACAGCGGATTTTCAGGATAGCACTTCGGCGGGCGGTTCGTAAAGCCACTTGGAAAGATTTTTCCGTATGTTCGGAATTTGAGATATCTTAGCGGTGATGCTGTACGTTTCGCAGATAATTGGCCAACCGATATTCGACTCGCGCCGCGACAAGATCGCCGCCATTAGCGACGTCCTGGTACGGTACGGTGATGATGATCATCCTCCGGTGATCGGGCTCGTCGCACGGCTACGTCGACGTGACTTCTTTATCCCCGACCGGAATATCTCAGAGCTGAGCGAAGA
>DATFEW010000297.1:0-3616 GCA_035250805.1 Pyrinomonadaceae bacterium | reverse complement strand
CTTCGGATGCGAAAATAAAATTCCCCAACTATCACCAAGCCAATCGTGGAAGTTGATCGTACCCTCGGTCGTTTCAGCCGTAAAATTCGGCGCGTCGTCACCTAGTCTGATCGCCATCTTATTTCCTCCGTTCTATTGATATGCATCAAGTATATCAAATAGCGCAAAAACCGAAATTTCGACAGGTCATTCCGATAAAGCTTCGGATACGAGAATTGATCTTCTAAGGCGGACAAGATAAACCTTCTTCTCATCCGCCCGAAGGATCTCGATGTCAAGCCCCATAAACGAGAGCTTGTCGCCGGTCTTCGGGACATAACCGGCCTCAGAGGTGATCATTCCAGCGATCGTCGTCGATTCCAGTTTCTCAAGTTCAATATCAAAAAGCCGTTCGATCTTATCGATTTCGGTTGAACCCAGGACGTCCCAGTATCCTTCGTCACCCTCAACGATCTCGATGATCTCTTCTTCTTCAATATCTTCGTCTTCGATCTCGCCGACGATCTCTTCCAAAATATCCTCTACGGTGACGATTCCCGCGACGCCCCCATATTCGTCTATCACTACGGCGAACTGGAAATGATTGGTCTGCATACTTTTTAGTAGTTCGGCGGCCGGTTTCGTCTCCGGCACAAAGTACGCATCCCGCAGTACATCGGAGACCGGCGCGTCCTCTTTGCCTTCAGCCCACGCCTGAAGAAGATCGCGAACGTACAGAATTCCCTCAATATTGTCTATGCTTTCTCGGTAAGCGGGCAGCCGCGAATACTTTTCCTCGACCATAAGGTCCCGTGCTTGTTTGACGGTCGAATCGTACGATATCGCGCAGATCTCGGTACGCGGTGTCATGATCTCACCCGTCCGAGTCTCGCTGAACTCGAACATCGATTCGATCATTTCACGCTCGTCCTCTTCGAGGATGCCCTCGGCTTCGCCGACCTCCATCAATGCCTGCAGGTCCTCGTCGTCATCGTCTGCAGCATCTGGGGCCTGTGTCTGGTCAAGCTTCTGCGATTCCCTGCGCTTAAAAAAACCGGAGATCGGGCTCGTCAGGACGGTAGCTACAGCATAAAGCGGACGAACGATCGGCAACAGAAAAAGGAGACTGCGTTCAGGCCGGTTTCGCACAAATAAGCGCGGAATTATCTGGCGAAAAACCACTGTTACGAACAGGCCGATAACGAGGGCCCATAAGAGAACCCAGCGTGGCTCGATAACCGTGTTTAGAAGTACCCAGGTAAGAAGGACCGTAAAGGCGATCAATAGGAACTGGATCGTGGAAGAAAGTGCGAACCTGAAACGGGCCCGGTCTTCTACGATCGTGCGCAACAGCCTCGTTGAACGCTCGTTCAGCGTGGCGTCAGATTCTGACGAGAGCCGGCGCAGACTGAGATCGGATAGCTGGGCGAACGCGAGATCGACCGTTGCCAACACGACAAGCGCGAGCAGGATCGCTGCACCGACGACTATTTCAATTTCCATTATCAGCCGAGTTTAAATGTTAGTTCCGGTAGACCGGGATTGCAACCGTTGGCTAGGGGCCTTCAGAGGTCTATTTTTCTTGTGAATTCTTCGGGTTTCTCCATTTACGCCCGTCATTCGCGATCAACTCATCTGCTGCTTTCGGCCCCCAGCTTCCCGCCAAGTATTTCGGGATCCTCGTCCGTTTCGCCGACCATGCCTTAAGCACGGGATCGACTACAGCCCAACTCGTTTCAACCATATCGGCTCGCTGAAAGAGTGTCTGGTCGCCGATCATGACGTCAAACAGGAGACGCTCATAACCGGTTCCGTCCTGATCACCAAAGTGATCAGTGTAATTGAAATCCATATCGACGCTGCCCATCTGAACGATCGGTCCCGGGACCTTGGCCCCGAAGTGCATTGTAATCCCTTCGTCAGGCTGGATGTGTATCTCGATCCAGTTACTCCTAAGACGCTCGATGGATGTTTCGCGAAAAAGCACGAACGGCGCTTTTTTGAAGTGGATGATAATGCTCGAGCGCTTCGATGCCATTCGCTTTCCGGTTCTAAGGTAGAACGGAACGTCGGCCCAACGCCAGTTGTCGATATTTAGTTTGAGCGCTGCAAAGGTTTCGGTCCCTGAACTTTTTGCGACGTTAGGTTCATCGCGGTAGGCGGGCACCGCTTTAGCCTCGATCCGGCCTTTGTCGTACTGACCGCGGACCGCCCAACGTGCGAGTTGTGTTTTATCGAAAGGCTGGATCGCATCAAGTATCTTTTTCTGTTCACCACGCACGGCATCAGCTTCGAAAGATATGGGCGGCTCCATGCCGGTGAGCGTGACGAGCTGAAACAAATGATTTGGGATCATGTCGCGGAGTGCTCCCGCCTTATCATAATATCCACCCCGTTTCTCAACACCCAGCGTTTCAGCGACGGTGATCTGTACGTGATCGATATAATTTCGGTTCCAGATCGGTTCGAAGACGCTGTTGCCAAAACGGAAGACCAACAGGTTCTGAACCGTTTCTTTTCCAAGGAAGTGATCGATACGGTAGACCTGCCGTTCCTTCAGGATCTTCAAAAGGTCGGAATTCAACTTTCTTGCAGATTTAAGGTCGCTGCCGAAGGGTTTCTCAAATATGAAGCGTCGCCAGTGCCCGTGCTCTTCTCTGCCGAGGCCGTGATCGACTATCTTCTTGGTCACATTTGCGAACAGATCTGGTGGTATCGCCATGTAATAGAAGAAGTTTTGCGGAATGCGCTTAGATCTGCAAAGTTCCGCCAGGAGTTCCTTGATATCACTGAAAAGCTTCTTGTCATCGTCAAAATCACCGCCGGTATATTCGATCCGATCACAGAACCATTCGGCCTCTTTCGCGTCGTAATCCTCTCCCGTGAATTCCTTTAGATTTGCGATCATCTGATCGCGAAATTCCTTGGAACTCATTTCCTGACGTCCAACACCGACGATGGCGAACTTCTCATTCAGGAAGCCGTTCTTTACGAGATTGTAGAGTGCAGGGAAGAGGAGGCGTTTGGTAAGGTCACCAGTGGCGCCAAAGATGACCATCACACATGGGTCCGCGACTTCTCGGTTCTTAGTCATTTCAGACAATTCTGCCACAGAGAAGACCGGGAAAAGCAATCTAAATTCAATGTGAACTCCGTGACTAGATTTCTAGCCTTTTTCTCAGCTCCAACTCCCGCCTGTTCATATGGCCACCGTCGGTTTCGTGGTCGTAACCACATAGATGCAATAGGCCATGGAGAATAAGCTGTTTGATCTCATTGTCGAGTGAGAGTTTATTTTCTTTCGCTTGTCTGGCTGCTCGTTCGGCGGAGATGACAATATCGCCGAGAAAGTTCTCGTCGGGACCGCCTGCGTTAGCGGGCGGTTCGACCAAATCTTCAACGAGGCCGCCCGTTAACGCGGACGGTTCTGACATCGGAAACGAAAGTACATCCGTCGTCGAATCTTTTCCCCGAAACAATTTGTTCAGCCCGGTCATCCGTTTGTCGGAAACGAAGGCGACCGAAAACGTTTTTCCATTCGCTTCCTCGACCGTAGAGGAAAGCTCCGCGACGTATTTTCGAATTAGGTCAGTTTCGAGCTTGATTCTGCGCTGGAGATTGACAACGTCGATCATTC
>DATFEW010000296.1:0-3778 GCA_035250805.1 Pyrinomonadaceae bacterium | reverse complement strand
CACTTTGTATTTGAAGTAAGCACGCGGGCCGATCTCGGCCTCGACGTTTGCACTGAACGGGATGTTCGTGGCCTGTCCGGTCGCGAAATCAACACGTGCGATCCTACCGTTGATAGGCACTATCAGCGACTTGCCGTCGGGCATAAAGTCGTAACCGGGATATGTGTCGCGCGTCGCTCGCGATTCCTGGTCGTCGCGTGTCACGCCATTGATCAGCCACCGTTCCTGGTTCGTGTCCAGGTTGCGGACACGGAGGGCGGTCTTTGTTTCGAACCGAGTCGCATAAACCAGGTTTTTCCCGTCAGGCGAGAGCACCGGACGCATCGCGCTTCCCTGGGCGTTGGTGGTTCGGGATACCTCGCCGTTATCGCGGTCGAACCGGAAGATCTGCCACATCGGGAAACGGGCATTGTACTCAAAGGCATTCTGCCGCTGTGCGAAATAAATGAATTTACCTTCAGGCGAAGCCGCGAGGCCCATGGTGTTCATCCGCGGCGGGAAAGGCCCTTGCTGGCCGGGCCCGGGAAGCGGAGGCGGTGCCGGGCCGATGCTTACGCCCGATCCGCCGTCCTTGTGGTACATGAACGGGTAAAAGGTGCCGATCGACTGGTCCGATTTCGAGACAATGATAAAATTTCCGTCTTCCGTCCAGTTCGGCGAGACATACATAGCTTTCGGACCGGTGGTGATCGGCTTCGGGTCGGTGCCGTCGGCCTTCATTACCCAAACGTTCTCACTCCCGCTGCGGTCGCTGAGGAAAACGATAGTCTTGCCGTCCGGCGAGAATTTCGGCTGGCTTTCAAACGCCATCCCGCCGACGATGCGTTTTGCCTGGCCGCCTTCGACCGGAAGAGTGTAGATATCGCCCAGCAGATCGAAGACGATCATCTTGCCATCAGGCGAGACATCGAGCGACATCCACGTGCCCTCAGTCGTGGTGAACCTGATCGTGTCGACTGGTTTGATCGGAAGCGGTTCGGGCTTTTTCTCGTCCTTCTTCTCTTCCTTTTTCTCTTGGTCCTTTTTTTCGTCCTGGGCCGCGATCGGCAGCGGCATCGATACGAAAAGAATGGCCAAAATTGCGGATATCTTTCTCAGTGGGTCGGCAAAGCGCATATTCTTATCCTTTGGTTTCGACGGGTTTTTCGGGGTAGAGCTCACTCATCACCCGGTTTTATCTGATCAAAACTGATTTTTGAAAGTTTAACTGAGGTTGGATACGAACAGCAAGGAATATTGTTTCAGAGCGATAAAACCCGAGTTCACACGCGAATTCACAGGGACGAAACGAATTCGTAAAAATGCCCCGCGGTCATCACGGGGCATTCTATAAAAACGAATGGCGGCGCTATCGTCAGTTCGAGACGTCCGTAGTTTTTGCTCCTTCTTTCTCCTTTACGATGTAGGTTGTTTTCGAACGCACAACTGCGCCCGGGCGAGCGACCTTTATCTTTATGTGCTTGCGCTCACCGGCCACACCCTCCTTGTTTGAATAATAACCAACTGAGTATTGCCGTCTTAGTTCCTCGGCGACACCGGAAAACGCCGCTTCCATATTGGAGATCGTGTCGGCCTCGAACATACGGCCACCGCTGTTTTGGGCCAATGCCTCAAGGTACGATTTGCCGCGTTCGTATTCCGAATAGCTTTGTCCGCGCTGAAGTCCGCGCATATTGCTGGCACGCGTCAGAAGGTCCTGGGCTTCCTTCGGAAGCTTTGCAAATGTTGCAGGATCTACACCCATGTTGGGGGCGGAGCCCGGGGCCAACGTGTTGTAGCGGATGGGATAGATCAACGCGTCAACCTCTTCGACGCCCGCGACCGAGCTTTCAAAGCTGGCGCGCCGTGACGTGGTATCAACGCCGTCCGTAAAGATCACGATCGCCTTGCGGCCAGGGGTCTCGACGAGTTCAAGATTAGTGACCGCATCGACGGCGTCATAAAGGCTTGTGCCGCTACCGAATTGAGAGCTATAGATAGCACCATACAGGTTCTTTCGGTCCGTCGTGGGCTCTGAAAGCACGCGCGTTCGTTGGTCGAAGGCCACTACCATAACCCTATCGGTAGGCCGGAGCTGGTTTACGAAGGTAAGCGCGGCATAATGTATCTCGTCCATCTTGTACCGGGTCGACGGGCTTATATCGAGCATCAATATCACCGTAAAAGGCTGCTCGGTTGATTGAAAAAGCTCGATCGCCTGCTCCACGCCGTCCTCGAAGATCTTGAAATCTTTCTTTTTCAGGTTCGGGATAAAGCGGCCGTTACGATCAAGTACGGACACAGGTGTCTGGATCAGGTTGGTTTCAACGAAGACAACGTCCGACTCCTCAGTCGGCGCTTTCGTGCTTTGCGGCGTTCCCTTTTGCGCGCCTCCGCTCAGAGCCGGTTTTTTCGCCGCCGTAGAACCCGGCGTTTGGCCTTTCAATGTAGGAGTAGCGGAAGTACGCGGACGGGATGAGGTCCCTTGTGCAAACGCAAAGACCGCAGAAACACTGATTATCAATAAAAAAAGAAAGCCTCGGGGCATGACACATCCTCCTTGTAAGATCGAGCTCGAACGGGCGCTAAGGGACTGGGTCGCGACACGCGTCGCGGTGATACTTGTGGGGTTTGCAGCCTCAGGATATCTCAGCACTGCATTCGTCCGCATAGAAGCGGTACCTCTGAAACCGGTTGCCTTAATTAGGGATCCCGGCCTTTATCGTGAAAGCGTCACAAATGGAGAACACCGTCGGGTGGTAAATTATGACGTTTCAACCTTAGACGCTCAATTTGCGAAAAAGGTTACCGCGTCGAGGTGTCCTCGTCCCGCGGGCATTGGCGTCCTCACTTTATCCACTCAATATACAGGAAGAAAGTCGAAAATGGTTGATATTTCCGATAAATCGGGTCAGGAATGGGACGAAGTGTCTCAATTTCGGTTCGAAATCACGCCTGCACTATAATCAAGTCAGAATGGAACTTGTAAACGTGATCGGCGGTGGTTTGGCGGGCGTTGAGGCGGCGTGGCAGGCAGCTTCCCTCGGCGCGAAGGTGCGTCTATACGAGATGCGGCCGGTTCAGCAGACTCCTGCACACCGTACCGACAAGCTCGCAGAGATCGTGTGCTCAAATTCGCTTAAGACCGATGAACCAGGCACCGCGCCATATCTTTTAAAGGAAGAGCTTCGACGCGGAGGTTCGCTCGTGATGGAAGCGGCGGCCTTGACGCGAGTTCCGGCCGGTGCCGCGCTTTCGGTTGACCGGATCAAATTCGCCGATTTCATTACCCAACGGATCGAAGCCCACCCAAACATCGCGATCGTGAGAGAGGAGATCAAGACGATCCCGCAAGGGCAGGTCTCTATCATCGCCACTGGCCCATTGACCAGCGATGCTTTGACCGCCGAGATAATGCGGTTTACGGGCGACGACCAGCTCTATTTTTACGACGCCATCGCCCCTATCGTCGCGGCGGATTCGATCGATATGTCTATCGCGTTCAAGGCGGCCCGCTACGGCAAGGGCGGTGACGACTATATAAACTGTCCTCTCGATAGAGGTCAATATGAGCTCTTTGTCGGCGAAGTTTTGGCGGCGAAATCGGTACCGGTGAAGCGGTTTGAAGACACACAGTGGTTCGAATCCTGTCTGCCCATTGAAGAGATCGCCCGCCGCGGTATCGAAACCCTCCGGTTCGGGCCGATGAAGCCCAAGGGCCTGCCCGATCCGCGCACCGGTGCGGAACCATGGGCGTGCGTCCAGCTTCGCCAGGAAAATCTAATGGCTGATGCGTTCG
>DATFEW010000287.1:0-2613 GCA_035250805.1 Pyrinomonadaceae bacterium | reverse complement strand
AACTTCTCGAAAACGATCGGATCTACGTGTTTGACGGGGCGGTCGGCACGCGTCTTTATGACAAGGGTGTCTACATCAACAGAAGCTACGACGAGCTTAATCTCGTTGCTCCAGACCTGGTGCGTGAGGTGCACGAAGAGTACATTAAGGCCGGTGCAGAGATAATCGAGACGAATTCATTCGGTGCGACCCGCCAAAAGCTGCAAACATATGGACTTGAATCAAAGATACGCGAAATAAACGTGGCCGCGGGTCGGATCGCTCGCGAGGCTGCGGGGGAGAAGGTGTACGTAGCCGGAGCTATCGGTCCCCTCGGACTTCGAATAGAACCTTTCGGACCGACCTCGTTTGACGAAGCGAAGGATATGTTCAAGGAACAGGTCGAAGGATTGTTGGAAGGCGGAGTTGATCTCTTCGTCCTGGAGACATTCTCGGAGGTTCCGGTGATCGAACAGGCCGTTCGCGCGGTCCGGGAGTTGAGCGATCTACCCATCATCGCGCAGATGGCGATCCAAATGGACGGAAAAACAACATTCGGCACAACGCCCGAAGCCTTTACCGCTCGTCTTGATGAGATGGACGTGGAGGTCATCGGTCTCAACTGCGGAATGGGCCCGAACCACGTTTTGAACGCACTAGAAGAGATGCGGCCGATAACCGCAAAGAAGCTTTCCGCACAGCCGAATGCCGGACTACCTCGTGATGTGCAAGGACGGCAATTTTATATGGGTTCGCCCGAGTACATGGCCGAGTTCTCACGGCGATTTGTTCAAGCCGGTGCTAAATTTGTCGGCGGGTGCTGCGGCACCACGCCCACTCACATCAAATTGATCGCCGAGGCGATTCGCTCGGTCAGCCCACGACAGTCGATCAGTGAAGCAAGAAAACAAAGCGCCAATGTTGTCGAGCTGACGCCGATCGATGTTCAGGTCGTGCCGGCTGAAGAGCGTTCGAACTGGGGCCGAAAGATAGCCCGCTGTGAATTTGTCACCTCTGTCGAGGTACTCCCGCCAAAGGGCTGCGACGCTCAAACGACATTGGACTCGATCCGGTTGTTGAAAGATGCGGGCGTGGACGGTGTGAACATCCCCGACGGCCCGCGGGCACAGACTCGTATGTCGGCACAGGCAACCGCCGTTTTGGTCGAACGCGAGATCGGGATTGAGGCCGTTTTGCACTATTGCTGCCGGGACCGGAATCTTTTGGGAATGATGTCCGATCTGCTCGGGGCGGCTGCGTTGGGGCTGCATAATCTGTTGATCATCACCGGGGATCCGCCGAAGATGGGGCCATATCCGGACGCGACGGCTGTATTTGATATAGACGCGATCGGCCTTACCAATATGGTGAACAAGCTCAATCACGGCGTCGATATCGGCAACAATCCGATCGGCCAGCCGACAGCGTTCTCGATCGGCGTCGGAGTGAATCCAGGGGCCGTAAATCTCGAAGAGGAAATACGACGCTTTGAATGGAAGGTCGAGGCGGGCGCAGAATATGCGATCACCCAACCGGTTTTCGACACCGGGCAGTTGAAAAGTTTCCTCGACAAGATCGCGCACGTGAAGATCCCGATCGTGTCCGGCATCTGGCCGCTCGTAAGCTTCCGCAATGCAGAGTTTCTTCACAACGAGGTTCCCGGCGTGCAAGTAACGCCAGAAATTCTGGATCGGATGCGTATCGCTTCAGACAAGAGCAAGGAGCACGCACGTGAAGAGGGCATCGCGATCGCCCGCGAATCACTTTTAGAAGTACGCGATGTTATCCAAGGAGTGCAGGTGTCTGCCCCCTTCGGCAATGTGAAATACGCCCTGCAGGTTTTCGACGCGTTGTCAGAACCGCCTGCGCTAGCAGGCGGCTTATCTTAATATCAACCTCAACTCCAGAGACTCAAAAATGGTTTCCGGTTACCCATAAAATTGCCTCAGATACACATTGGCCGGCCTGATAGGCCCGTCCGTCTCCAAAGCGACTTTCGGACGGAACTTAAGGAATTAGTACGATCTTTCCGTTCGCTTTGTGTTCGATGACGGCGTGATGCGCCAATGGAGCTTGTTCCAAAGAGAAGGTTCTCGAAACAGGCGGCTTGAGAAAGCCTTTTGAAAGTCCGTCGAAGATCGCAGCGTGTATTTGGTCGAGCTTTTCCTGCGGTGTGTTGAATAATGACATTCCGAAGAGCGTTGCGTCTTTTGTCATTGCCTGTCGCGGCGTGAATTGGATCGAACCGCGGTTCCCTACGATCACTATTCGCCCGAACATCGCCAGCGCCTCGAAGTCGCGTTCGAGATTTTCGTTCGCCAGCATTTCGACAATGATCTCCACCCCTTTGCCGCTCGTGAAATCACGGATCTCTCCGAGATGGTCCTCGTCTGTGTGGTCGAAAACGGCATCGGCGCCCTGTTCCTTCACAAGCTGTTTGCCTTCCTTAGAACTCGCGGTTCCGATCACTTTCAGGCCCGCATTTTTCGCCCATTGGACAGCCGCCGTGCCGACGCCGCCCGATGCCCCGTGGATCAAAACCGTTTCGCCCGCTTTGGCTATGGCTTTTTGAAACAATGCGCGGTAACTAGTCGCATAGGGCGTCCAGACGCCTGCACCTTGTTCGAAGCTGAC
>DATFEW010000246.1:0-2286 GCA_035250805.1 Pyrinomonadaceae bacterium | reverse complement strand
GGCAAAAAGGCGCCGACCTTAATTCACATTTCAGGTACGGCGCCTTTCTGCGCCCGCGTGTCGTTTTTACCCCACGCGAGCGTCCATCAATTTGTTCGTAAATGGTTAAAGGCTTCTTGGCGTGGCGGCGATCCTAACCTTGGCAATCCTGCCGCTTTGCCCCACTTTCCTGAGCAACGAATAGTCACTGATCGAGGTCGTTACATTCGTCAGAAAACGGCGTCCCTCGAAGAAGCCGAAAACGAGTTGAACATCGCTGCTGCGTTCACCGCCGTTGTTGTTCATCATAACCGATTGAACTTCGTCGGAACCGATCTTCTGGATCGACAGCACCGCGCCGGCGACCAACTGTTTGTTGATCTTGACGGTGTATCTGCCTGCTTCGTAAACCTTTTCGCCTACGCTGAATTCGAATGGGACATCTACCTCAGCCCCGTAATTGATCTGTGCGTTCGCCACCGCCCCGAAAGCGAAAATGACTGCGAACATTGCGATACTTTGTACGATATTTTTCATAATTATGACTCCTATAGATTAATGAGAACCCACTCTCATATACGTAAAGGCGTCATGCGACCGGACAAACGTATCAGTGCCAAAAGGACCTACCCTAGGAAACGAGCAATTCCGGATTTCATATTGCGCTGTTGTCTGAAATCGCGATCGTGATGCCGCTGATCTTTCCAGAATCGTCGGTGATCAGGGTTCGGGTTTGCGGCTTATTGCGGAGATCGTGCTCGAAGTCGGGCAGAATGGCGATCCTATATCCATCGTGGTAGTAACGGGCGAATCCTATAGGGACTCCGTCAGAATCGAAAACGGGAATTTGAGCGGGCGGATCGTTGGAAGCAAGGCTATTCGGAATTTTCACGGCGGGGGGCGGCATCGCTCAAATCGTACGCACGGGAATCGGATCGAAATGTATTCCCGCAGACGTCCTGCACCCAGAAAACCAATTGCGCGGGCGTGCAATGTATGATACAGTGTTGCATCCGGCCGAGTGCGCCGTCAAGATCTTTGATAGCTGAAAAAAGACGGAAAAAACTTTTCTCGGAAATTCGTTGTTTTTAAGTACGAAAAACGCTCTAACGGTAATTCGATGAATGAGTTGCGTGTCCGGTCGCACCCTCCGGACACCCTCCGGACACCCTCCGGACAGACGGCGTGAGAAAAAGCTTTGAGATTGCCGAGGCGTAAGGTAAGATTGAGTCCTTCAGAAAAACTGAATCAGGGAGGATAACGATGACAGGACCTATCGATTATATCGTCGTGGGCTTTGACGGTCTCAAATTTGACGGCAGCATTATGCGTGCCCTCGGAGAGGCCATTGAAAAGGGCACGATAAGACTGCTGGCACTGTCCGTGCTTGCAAAAGACGAAAACGGTGATGTTGGTGAGCTTAACATTGCCGATCTTGGTGACGAATACCTGGTCGAGGTAGGCGCTGCAACGAAGGACGATCTCATTACTGAAGAGGACGTTAACGAAGTCGGCGAACTTCTTCCGCCGAATACCGCGGCAGGATTGTTGATCATCGAACATCTGTGGGCGATCCCGCTGAAGCAGGCCATCATTGATGCAAACGGGACTTTAGTAGCAGAAGGCAGGATCCATCCGGACGCTCAAGAGGAATTGACGCTCGAAGGAGGACAAACATATGCCAGGACTGCTTAGAGGAGTTGCAAGAACTGCCGTCGTCGCGGGCACTGCATCCGCAGTGGCGGGCCGTGTAAGGCATCGACAAGATGCTAAATGGGCTGCTCAGGAAGCGCCACCCCAAGGCTATGCGCCGCAAGAACAGTATCAGGCTGCTCCGCCTCAATACGCTCCGGAACCGCCGCCGGTGGATGATACGACCGCACAGCTTCAACAGCTCGCGCAGCTAAAACAGCAGGGCATCCTGACCGAAGAAGAGTTTACTGCCAAGAAGAAGCAGATCCTGGGCATTTAACTCTGGCACTGATACGTGTTATCCGCATTTATTCGACACTTTGTCGTTTTGAACGTAGAATCGAAACGACAAATGTCGAGTGCGGGGAAAATACTTGAAGTACGGCCGAAGTATGTTTTGCCGGGTGGCGAGATCGAGGTTCTGACCGAAGGATCTCAAGGCGACGGCGGCCGTGGTCCCATTTGCCTGGTGGATGAGAAACCGTGCCGGTTAACGGCTTCCTCATCAAAACGCACCATCGCGATCGTACCGGGTTCGATCACAGAATACAGTCACGCGAGCGTTCAGCTTGCGGTCAATGATCTCCACTCTAACGAATACCAGATACATGTCGC
>DATFEW010000046.1:0-2248 GCA_035250805.1 Pyrinomonadaceae bacterium | reverse complement strand
AACTGGCGTCTTCGATCTCAGTCAGGTGGTCCTTATCAAATGGCGTGTAAAAGGACGGCCAGCCTGTGCCCGAATTGAATTTGTGTTTCGATGAGAACAACGGCAGTCCGCACAAACGGCACGCGTACGTCCCGTCCAGCTTGTTATCCAGCAGCGTCCCGCAAAAAGCCGGCTCGGTGCCATGGTTGAGTAAGATCCGGCGCTCCTGTGGGTTCAGATCCTCCGCCAATCTCGTGACAGTTTCGCTATCCAATGCAGTGACGTCATAGCCGGATGCAGAAAGTTCTTTTTTCGCCTCAGGTGTCATGTTCCCCCTTGTTCTAATCTTCTCTATTTGACACGATCTTTTCAACATTCCGTATGCGTTGCGCCAAATCGCCGAGTCTCCGAAAAACCGCCGTCGAGCGGAGCCAATCCTTGTTATCAAAACCCGGAATACCGGAGATCACCTTTCCCGGCTCGACGTCATGGCTGGTCGCGGATTTGGCCGTTAGCACGGCGTCATCGCCCACTTTCAGGTGCCCGGCTATTCCCACCTGGCCGGCGAGCACAACGCGTTTTCCGATCACCGAACTTCCCGCCAGCCCTGTTTGCGAGCATATAAGCGCGTCCTCATCGATCGTGCACGAATGCCCGATCTGGACCAGGTTATCGATCTTCGCTCCGCGTTTTATACGCGTCTCGCCCACCGACGCTTTATCTATGGCAGTGTTTGCGCCGATCTCTACTTCGTCTTCGAACACGACATGGCCGACCTGCGGTATCTTCAGCCATCGCTTTTCTTCATCTTTCGCGTAGCCAAAGCCGTCACAGCCGATCGTTGAATTATTGTGAATGATGCAGTTGCGGCCGATCTCCGAATTTTCGCGGATCGAAACGCCCGAATGAATTGTCGTGCCCGCGCCGATTCGAACGTCCTCGTAAATGGTTGTATTCGGGAAAATTCTCACTCCACTTTCGATTTTGCTTCGCGCGCCGATAACTACGTTGGCGTGAATCTCAACATCCAGAGCGATATCCGCGGTTTCATCGATAAACGCGGTCGGATGAACGAAAGCATCGATCTCTTTAAACGGATGAAACAGCCGCAAAGCCCGCGTATATGCGAGATATGCGTCCTTTGACCGCAGCACGGCGACATCATCACGGTCGATCGCCACGCCTTCATTCAAAAAAATTGCGGAAGCTTTTGTTTCCCTTAGTTGGGGCGTGTATTTCGGATTTGCGAGAAAGGTGACGTCGCCCGGGCCGGCCAGGTCAAGGCCCGCACCAGCGGTGATCTCCATATCGGCCGGACCGGTTTCGATGACGGAAAACGTCTTTTCCGCAAGTTCCGAAAGCTTCATAAGATTGACCTTGATAAATTATCGGGGGTTATGCAACACTATTTTTAGCAAACAACACTCCTCAAGCAAAGTTTCCAGCGTTTTTTGCCCTCTCTCGTCCACTAATCGACCAAATCAAGGAGTATCTGGCCGTATGAACGGAAATATCCCCAATCAACCTGTCAAGAAAGCGAATATCGATGACTACCTCACAACGGAACGGCAGAGTGGTTCAAAGAGCGAGTTGCATAATGGAAAGATAATCGGCCTGTCGGGCGCTAACCGCTGGCATAACCTGATCGTCTCGAATGTGGCGGTCGGCATTGGGAGCCGCATCCACGGCCACCGATGCGAGATCTATATTTCGAACATACGGGTAAAGCTTGATAACAGCTTCATCTGCTATCCGGACATCGCGGTCGTAAACGGCGAACCGGAATTCACGGATCGAAACTTTGACGTGCTTCTTAATCCGACATTCCTCGTAGATATTTTTTCGAGCGATATAAACTCATCCGCCAAGACCACGAAGCTCGAGAGTTTTCTTGCGATGAGCAGCATCAAGGAGTGCCTTTTGATAAAAGAGGACGAGATGCGGATCGAACACTATGCCAAGCAGAATGCAAAGCAGTGGATATATAAGATCTACGATTCGCGTGAGGATGTGATTTCAATCGATTCGATCAACTGCAAGATCTCGCTCCAGGAGATCTACTCAGGCGTAAAACTTCGACAGACCGAGCTCAGCTCCAAAGCCGTGAACTAAGGAACGCGGACGCCCTCGTCCGCAATGAGCGGAGCAAACCGGTTGGATGTGGACATCCCGGGCGCATCTTGCTACGCGGCCTGCCTATTTCGGCTGCCACCGCTCCATTTTGTAGATCTTCTGTTTCGGTTTGCCTTCTTTGTCGATCCACTCGAGG
>DATFEW010000202.1:0-10682 GCA_035250805.1 Pyrinomonadaceae bacterium | reverse complement strand
TGTTGCATCTGTGATATGTCTTGACATCAGTGCAACATTCTGATACACTTCGGATGGATTTTGGTCTTTGAAAACGTGATGTTTTTTGGAAATTGGCCCGCGGTTGGGTCTAACTCACTTCTTTTCAACGAGTTCCCTGTCCGCAAGGGGTCCCGGACAAGCACCGGACACGGTCCGGACAAAAATTGCCGGTGATTCCGGCAAACAATGTGTCTGCAATATTTACGTGGATTTTCAGGAGATTCTGTCCGCGATGGCTAATTCGCCCCGGCAGGGGGCAGGACGAACGGCCCGATATGAGGCGCGGACGTATTGAGGCAGGTCTGGAGGGCCAGGATCAGCGAGTCGCGGAGGTTCTCCGGCGTGACGATGGCATCGACCAGTCCACGGGCGGCGGCGTGTTTGGCATCGAGCTCTCGGTCGTAGGTTTCGCGGACCTTTTCCATTTCGGTGACGAGTTCGACGTCGGGCTCCTTCCCTTCTTTCTTCAATTTTTCGAGCTGCGTTCCGAAGATAGCCTGCACGGCGCTGTCGCCTTCCATCACTCCCATGCGGCCGGTCGGCAGCGAGAAGATAAAGTCAGGGTCGAAACCTTGTCCCGCCATCGCGTAATAACCTGCGCCGGACGCGTGGTTGACGGTGAGAACGATCTTCGGCACCTTGGCAGTGGCCATCGCTTCGACAAAACGTGCACCCGCGCGGATGATGCCGCTGTGCTCGGCCTCGGCACCGACCATGAAACCCGAGACGTCCTGCACAAACAGCAGCGGCGTCGAATGCCGGTCGCAGTTTTCAATAAAGTAAGCCGTTTTCTCTGCGGATTCTGTATAGACGATGCCTCCGAAACGCGGGCCGTTTTTGCTCTTTGACATCGCGCGGCTGTTGGCAATAATGCCCACGAGTATCCCGCCGATCCGGGCCGTTCCGCAGATCATCTCTTTCGCGAAATCGGCCTGAAATTCGTCGAGCTCGCCGGCATCGAGAAAGGTATTCAGGACGGCGTGCATGTCGTAGGGGGCCCGATGGTCGGTTGGCAGCAGGTCGTAGAGTTTTGCAGAATCGGTCTTTGGTTTTTGCTCTTTGGTCTTTGAAACCCTCGAAGGCTCAGGCGACGGTAGTTCGCTTATCAGTTCCCGGATCTTTGACAAACATTCCTGCTCGTCCTTCGTTCGAAAATGCGCGACGCCGGAGATCGCGTTGTGGGTCATCGCGCCGCCAAGCGTTTCGTTGTCGATCGTCTGGCCCGTCGCGCCTTTCACCAGATTCGCACCGCCGAGACCCATGAACGAAGTGCCCTCGACCATAAGAATGACATCGGAGAGAGCAGGCAGGTACGCACCGCCCGCGACGCACATCCCCATCACGGCTGCGATCTGCGGCACCTTAAGGAAATGACGCATTATCGAGTTGTAGTAGAAGATGCGCGCTGCTCCGTACTGCCCCGGAAACACACCGCCTTGGTAAGGGAGATTCACGCCGGCCGAATCGACCAGATAGACGATCGGCACACGGTTGCGCATCGCGATCTCCTGGGCACGGAGGATCTTCTTGATCGTTTCTGGATACCAGGCCCCGGCCTTGATCGTCGCGTCGTTAGCGACCACAACGCATTCGCGGCCCTCGATCTTCCCGACCACCGTGACAACCGCCGCCGCGGGAGCCTGGCCCTTGTATTCGTCATACGCGACAAGCAGCCCGATCTCTTGCGAGTACGTGTGCGGGTCGAGAAGCAGGTCGATGCGCTCCCGGGCCGTCAATTTGCCCTGCTTATGGATTTTCTCGACCTTCTCCGGCCCGCCCCCGAGCTTCAGCTTATTCTCAAGCGCAAGGTACTCGTCGGTTAGGGTGCGGAGGCGTGATCTGTTTTTCGAATCGTTCATGATCGCAATTCAATTTAACCACGAAGTCATGCGAAGGACGTACTTAGCGGATGCTTCTATTTTTCAGAGATGATAAAGGTCGGGACCATGCCGCCACCGGCGGTAACGTTTGCCAGTTCATTCGTAGAAAGCCGTGTGAAGGCGGAGCCGACAACGCCATTGAACAAAAGCGGGTCAAGATCAACCAGTTGCTCCACCATCGCCCACTTTCCGATATCGTCGAGCATCATGGGAAACATTTCTTTTACCGTGCTCACTCGTTCCTGAACAAGATAATCGCCGTCTGCAAGTGCCGCCTTGATCGCATCGTCCCATTCGGATTCGGACGAATTCCAGCCGATGTAGATGCCATGGCCACCGTAATCGTCATTCGGTTTAAGCACCAGCTTATGACCATTCTGACGTGTCCATTCGAAAAGATCGATCTCGAGACCTTTGTTCAGCGTCTTCTCGGCTCGGAGTTTTCTGGTCCACGGCACATGTGCACGGATCGCGTCCCGCTCGCCCTCGTCAAAAAGCTGGGCATATTTCTCATCGGTAAGAATGGCGAAAATAGCCTTTTTATGTACGAGTTTTCCGCGAAAGCTATTAACCATGCATATCGCTCCTGCGCGGTACGCGTCGAGCAACGCCGGACATTCATCCATTATCGGCAGATATTCATTGACAAGCAGCCGCTTGTAAACCACGTCTATCGCTACGCCGCCGAAATAGAGCTTGCCATCATCGAACTCCAGGTCTTCCGGTGCACAGATCAATGCGTCGTATCCGGACGATTCAAAATGATCGCGAAAGAGCTCGAATTCCTTTATTGTGGGAAGGTCCTTAAGATCGACTATCGCGATCACCGGCTTGCGATCTGCTTTACCGCCGCAGAATTCATTCCAGCAGCTAATCAGAACCTCAAGCAATTTCGGACGCCCTTCAAAACCCACTACGTTGAAACGCTCAGCGAATTTTCGCATTACCGGCAGCGTTTTAAAGATGTCCGTAGCGGAATCCGCGAACGCGATTCCCGCAGGGCTTTCGCCGTTCAGCTCGACAAAACTATACGTATCCTCCGTAAGAAACGAATCCAGCCGCGCGGTTGGAGAGACCTGACTGTAACCCGGGTCGATCTTTACGAGTTGTTTCTCAATGTCGGTAATACCGAGTTCGTCAAGGAGCGCGTCGTCTCGCACGGCAGCGTCCTTTACCTTTTGCAGAGCGCCCCAGATCGTCTCGCAAGCGAATTTAACGCGGTCCCAATCAACTGTGGTAATAAAATGGGGACGGAGATACGGAGAGAGGGGACGCCCACCGAAGATCAGTTTGTTGTGCTCCTGGCCTTCTTGAAGAATCCGGAAGGACTCAGCGGCAAGGCCCTCGTCCTGAAGGAGATCGTGATAGTAGGCTACGGCCTCTTTTATCATTAAAGAGCCTAGGGGTTTATTTGGACATGGACGTGATCTCGTCCCATTCGTCCTTTGTCACTGGTGAGACCGAAAGTCGCGACAGCTTGACCAGTTTCATATCTTTGAGCTTTGGATTAGCCTTTATCGCTGCAAGAGAAACTGGCTTTTTTAATGTCTTCCCGGCTTCGAGTTCGACCGCGACCCAAGAACCTTCGTCGGCGGTCGGATCGGGAAAAGCTGTCTTAGTTACCTTGGCCAGCCCAACAACCGCGCGTTCATCTCCTGAGTGATAATAAAAGACCTTATCACCACTCTTCATCTCCTTTAGGTTGTTTCGCGCCGTGTAATTGCGAACGCCCGTCCAATCCGTCCTGCTGTCTTTTTGAAAATCAGAGAACGAGTACGATTCAGGTTCCTGTTTAACCAACCAGTAGTTCATGGGTCGCTACTTCGCCTTTTGCGCTGCCGCGGCTTTTTTATTCAGCCATTTCGCCGACCGCTCGAGCATTGGCTGGAACGGCTTGAAGATCTTTGCGCGTACGCTGTTCTTATTCTGCTGTTCGCCCCATGCCCTCAGGTTCTTTTCCGCGTACTGCCTGATCTGCGGCTCTAGATTCTGTTTCTTGACTGAATGCTTGAGCGTAAAATAATGATGCTGTCCAACAAGCGAAAAGATCAGGCCCGCAATATTGCTCCTGAAGGAGGTTTTCGCCATCCAGCGTTTTGCAAAACCTTCGGTAGGCTGCAGCAACGCTCCGAGGGAGATCTCGAGATACGCATTCTGATTCCCTTGCTTGGGATGATAGAGTCCGGGTAGGTCGCCTTTCATCGGAATATCGATATTCTTTAACCGCGGATCGTTGATGAAATCGACGAGCTTTACCTTTTCGAGACCTCTAAGGTGTTCGATCGGAAGAAAATCCAATGCTTTCTGGATCTGCTCTAGCGCGTTTTTCGGGAGAACGAGCGTCGATTGATTTTCGATCTTTAATTTTGCTGCCCTCCCCGTTTTTTGTCCCGCCGTTTGAATTGCCATAGCGTGTGTAGATTGTAAATGGTAACGCCTGAATAGTAAATTCCGCCACAGAAGCGTCGTTTTTTTGCAACACTTTATGAAACGCAAGTGGTGACAGCCCGTATTTTCCCGTGGAGCAGTACGGCACACCAATTGATGAACCTCCGATAGGAATGAACCAAACCACGATTTCCAAAGCTGTAAAAATAGACGGCGTAGGCCTTCACACAGGCGTCGAAGTCAATTTGAGGTTGCGGCCGGCGCCTGAAAATACAGGATATATCTTCGTCCGCACTGACCTTGACAACTTCGAGATCCCGGCATCTGTCGAATATGTATCTCATTGCTCCTACGCGACAACCCTGATGAGGCGCGGCGTTGTGCTTTCGACTTGCGAGCATTTGCTGTCCGCGCTGCGAGGTTCTGGAATCGACAATTGTTTTATTGATCTTGACAGCATTGAACTTCCGATCTTGGACGGATCGAGCGAGAACTGGATCGAACTCCTTATAAAGGCCGGAGTGAAAACTCTAAATGCTCCCCGCCGTTGGTTAAAAGTTTTGAAGAAGGTCGATTTTGAAGAGCATGGACGCCAGATGTCTATCGAACCCTCAAGAAATTTCGAGATCGAATGCGTGATCGATTTCCCGCATCCGTTGGTCAAACGGCAGTCGTTTCACTTCGTCATGGCCAATGGTTCGTATGAGAGGCAGATCGCATCAGCGAGGACGTTCGGTTTCACGCACGAGATCGAAATGCTTCGAAGAGCCAATCTCGCCCTCGGCGGATCGCTTTATAACGCTATAGTACTCACATCTGACGCGATGCTTAACGAGGAACCACTTCGTTTCGATGACGAATTCGTTCGGCACAAGATCCTGGACATCATCGGCGATGTGGCATTGCTTGGCCTGCCTTTGAAAGCAAAGATCACCGCCGAAAAATCGGGCCACGCCGTGCACGCCGCATTAATGGGTAAACTGTTGAAGACCGAAGACGCGTGGCAAATAGTTTGAAGATCGTAAATCGTAAATAGTCAAACGTAAATAGAAAATCCTGAATCGAGTTCTTGATCCACGGCTAGCACTTCCCGTATTTCATTCGTGTATTTCGTGTATTTGTGGTTAATCTATTCACGATCCTGTATCAACGATTTACGTATCCGTATCGTCGTCGGAGGGTTTCGCCGGGCTTGCTGAGTCCATACAGCAAAACAAAAGCCATCACAAGCATTGAAGCGAGGCGGACCTGGCTCCAGAATTCCCAGGATTGTGCCCGCTGGGTGAGTTCGGGGTCGGTGTTTGTGCTGTACGCGGTTTCGATGATCGTCATTAGTTCGGGAACAAACCAGAAAAAGGTTGCGGCAAGCACAAGAAGGTATCCGATAACGGTCATAAGGATAAAGCCCCGCCGCTCTGTCTTCCAGTTTAAGATCAACGCGAGAAGCAAGAGACCGAGCGTAACAGGGTGGATAGGTATCCAGAACTTGAAAGGCGTGATAGCGTACGCGCCTTGAAACATTGCTAGAGAAGCCGGTGGTGCCGACGCCCAAACAGGAACGACCCCCATATGTTCATAAACTGCACCGCCCACCACGATAATGAAGCTGATCGAAGCAAGTATTAAGACGATCGTTCGAAATGTATTCATTTACTCCTCGTGGGATGTATTCTATTTTCCCCAGTCCGGCGTGTGAAAAATACCCTCTTTATCGGTTCGTTGGTAAGTGTGGGCTCCGAAAAAGTCTCGCTGGGCTTGAATAAGGTTAGCAGGCAAACGTTCTGAGCGAAATGCTTCGAAGTATGAAAGGCCCGAGGAAAGACACAACGACGGAATTCGGCTGCGGGAAAACTTGCCGACTATCTCGTGCCAATCCGGACACTGTTTGACAAGTATCGATGCAAACTCGTCGTTTAGAATAAGGTTCGGAAGCCGAGGATCGTCCACAAACGCTGAATGCATCTTATCGAGAAGTGCCGAACGTATGATGCAGCCGCCGCGCCAGATCTTTGTGATCGCCGAAAGATCTAGACCGTATTTTTTCTCTTCGGAAGCGACCTGAAGCAATGATAGTCCCTGGGCGTAGGTAACGATGAATGAGCTCAACAGGGTGTTCTTTAGTTCTTCAAGTGAATGCTCGTGGTCTGCTTCAAATTCCCTTTTTACTTCCTCGCTTTTCGAAAGCGGAACCGTTGCTACCTGACCGTCCCCAGTTTTTTTGTCCGCGAGGTGCTGACCGTGTTGAATACTTGCCTGCGTTTCAACAGCGCTGGCTGCAAGCGATGCCTTCAAACCTGTTTCAAGCTCGCTAGTCACTTCTTCACCGTCGATCTCATGCTGCCCCGGTTCAGGGAATATTTTGCAGCCGAGTTTTTGGGAGATTCGGGTGCGCGTTTCCTTTTGTGCGGATATCTGCCGCATAGAAACCGCTGAATCGATCGTCGGTATGGGGACTCCGAGGTCCATCGCGGCTTGTGAGGTCCATTTCCCAGTGCCTTTCTGGGCCGCTTTATCCAAAACCACTTCGACGAGCGGCTTTCCGGTCTCGGCATCTATCTTTCTCAAGACTTGTGCCGTAGTCTCCACGAGAAACGAGTTCAGCTCGGAATCATTCCATCGCGAGAATGTTTCCGACATCTCGCGATAATTCATCTTCAAAACCCGAAGCATAAAGTCGTAGGTTTCAGCAAGTATCTGCATTAGGCCGTATTCGATGCCGTTGTGGACCATTTTTGCAAAATGCCCGGCTGAACTCGCCCCCATGTATGCGACACACGGCTCACCATTAACACTTGCGGAAACTGCTTCAAAGATAGGCGCGACCCGATCATAGTATCCCCGTTGCCCGCCCGGCATCATACTAGGCCCAAACCTTGCACCTGTTTCTCCGCCTGACACGCCTACCCCAAGGAATCCTATACTTTTCGTGGCCAGTTGCTGCTCGCGCCTCTCAGTGTCAAGAAAATGCGAGTTTCCCCCGTCAATGATCAGATCGTCTCTTTCGAGATAGGGCAGAAGGTCGTTGATCACCGAATCAACGATCGGGCCGGCGGGCACCAGTACCATGATCGTCCGGGGGGCCGCGATCTGTTTAACAAGCTCCGCCGGCGAGGCAACGGCCGAAACCGGTAGGTTCTCGCCTTCCGAGAGTAAAAGCTGTCGTTTTTCAGGGTCAATGTCGTAGCCGACGCACGGAAATCCATGTTCGGCCACATTTAGCAGAAAATTTCGGCCCATCGTGCCGAGACCGACCATTCCAAATTCAGCGTTACTCATTGAATAGAATTATACGCCCCACATATCCATCATTGCGACATCCGAGTTATAAAGTTGCGGCATATCCTCAAAATTCCACCATGCTCCGATCACCATGTAGGCATACGCCCACTGGTGTAGTTCGAATTCGGCGATCTCGAACGCGGCGGAAAATTGATGCACGGCATCCTGAAGGAATTCCTCTAATTTCGGATGCCCCTTTTGCCACCAGGATAGATTGTTCAAAAAAACAGCAATATCGTATCCAACGTGGCCGACAATGCCTTTTGGGTCGATCAGGAGGTACCGTTCGCGAGTTGCGGTTACGATGTTCCCGGGGTGAAAATCTCCGTGCAAATAGTATATCCGCCTATTCTGCCTCGATAGGCGTTCATATATTTCAAACGCTTTCTCCGCATGGTGGTTTGGAAAATCCGTCTCGCTATACCGTCGAAAGTTGTTGAACCACGCATCCAGAGTGTCTACGTCGGTCATATCAGCAGGAGGCGGACGGAGCACCGAACGTAACACTTCGATCGCTGGTTGGATGGATCCTTCGGGATTCTTGCTGAACTCATTGAATAGAGCCTGGCCCGGCATCGCGCGCTCAAGTAGGATCGCCCGCTTTGCTCGATCTTCAGCAAGCAGCCGGATAACTGATCTACCATCACGCGTCCTTAGGTACTTTGCTTCGCAGTAGATCTCGATCCGCTCGAATGGCGGGCTTATCTTTATAGCTACATCGGTGCCGTCTTCCAGAACCGCCGGCGCCACAAAGTTGAATTCTACTCCGGGAAATGGCGCCAGGACCTTCAACGACCACTGATGTTCCAGTTCACGGATCATTGTCGGTAGTTCATCGAACCATGATTCGCCGCGCTGACCGCAAATCGCCGAAATATGTTTTACCAACTCCCCTGGAAGCGTGTCCTTGAAAGCGTTAGCCATACAAACTTGACGAGTTTAGCCGGAGTGTCCGATGCTTACCAAATGAGATCCCTGCGCGAGGCAATTCGGCCAACGACATTTTTAGAATCAGTTAAGCTTCGTGATCGCCTTGGCCTTAATATCACCATCGCGACCGAAACGTTTCAACATACCGGCAGCTTCAAGTTTCGCGCCGGTTACAATCTTGCACTTAACGTTCCGAATAGAGAGATCCTAACCGCTTCCTCAGGCAATTTCGGTCAGGCTGTTGCCTACGCGAGCAAGCTGCTTGGAAAGAAGTGTACGGTCGTGATGCCAGCAACTTCGGCAAAAGTAAAGATCGACGCCGTTCGTAGCTTCGGAGCCACCGCGGATCTCATCGACACAACGAGGATCGGACGGAATGATCGCGTCGAACAACTAGCAGCCGAGATGCCGAATGCATACATAGCGAGCGCCTACGACGACCAATTTGTGATAGACGGCAACGCCACATTGGGTGAAGAACTTGCAGAACGCGGTTTCGATGTTGTTGTTGTTCCTATCGGCGGAGGAGGTTTGATCTCCGGAGTGGTCACGGGATTAAAACGAAACGGCACGGGGTCGGCGGTGATCGGGGCCGAACCGCTTTTAGGTAATGACGCGGCTCGCTCGCTAAAGGCTGGTGAATTGGTCCGCAATGAACAGGAGCCGCAGACCATTGCGGACGGAGCACGCACGCTGTCGCTCGGCCGTCTTAACTGGCCTTTAATTCGCGACAATGTCGCTGAAATCATTGAGGTCCCGGAAGAAACGATCGCTGAAGCCGTTCGGATCTATTTTGAACTTGCAAATCTGAAATGCGAACCTACCGGCGCCTTGAGCCTCGGAGGAGTATTGGCCAAACCCGAGCTGTTCGGTGGGCAGAAAGTCTGCGTTGTGGTGACCGGGGGAAACGTAGATCGGGAGGTTTATCAACGGCTGATCACTGCATGACCCGGCGCGAGTGAAAGTCAATAGCGTTTCGAAAGCTTGTAAACTCCCGAGAACGTTACATTCAATCCTCCGCACTTTAAATTATCTGACACGATCAGAAAGTTACCGAGCAGCCGCATCGAAGCCTTGCAATCGTGCTCTCCGTCGCCGTCCGCGTAATTCAGCACTCCCTTGATCGGCTGAAATCGCCCGTCAAGCTCGCCGACGTTAACATTACCCTCGCCACGGCCTATCCACGACGCCTCGCCAGCAACATTTAGAAATCCACGTAGCTTATTTTCGGTGAATGTGATCTGATTGTCGCCATATTTCCACTGGCCCAGCCAGGCCGAGATCGCCGGAGCGTTATTAAGGCTGAGCGCCTTCAGTTTTCCGGATTCAACCCAACCTATTGTTGAATATCCCTTTTTCGGCGTGTACCACGCGCAGCTAAATTTCCCATAGCTACGGCTTACAACAAGCTGGTCACCTGAAACCACATAGGCTTTTGTCGCGCAGCCCGGGCCCCCGGGACAGTTTTCGCGCTGATCTGAAAAAAAGTATGCCCGATCACTTCCGATCACTGCAGCGACTTTATAAGTTTGCGAGTCACTCGCAAAAAAGCCCTCGCGGCACCAGTGTCCGGGATTACCTTCGAGTTGGGAGTAAACGGAACTGGAAAGCAACAGGATTAGGACCCATCCGGAAAAAGCTCTCATTTTTACCGAAGCTCCTCAACAAAAGTGACCCGATTGATCTCATGCAAAGTCGTCACACCCGAGAAAACCTTTTTCACGGCCGACTCGCGTAAGCTGGCAAGCCCTTCTTTTTGGGCCTGTTTGCGGATCTCCGAACCCGGACGCCGTTCTATGATCATTTCGCGAACCGTATCCGACATATCTAGGAGCTCATGGATCGCCGTTCGTCCTCGGTAGCCCGTGTGATTGCAGGCGTCACATCCCACGTTTCGATAGAGAACACGGTTGGCGACATCTTCCGGACGCAAGCCCGACTCAAACAGGTCCTCGGGGTTCGGTTTATATTGTCGCTTGCATATGGGGCATAGCAACCGAACAAGCCGTTGAGCGAGAACGCAGTTCAGAGACGAAACGAAATTGTACGGCTCGACACCCATGTTCAGAAAACGGCCGATCACATCAATAACGTTGTTCGCATGGACGGTTGTGAAAACAAGGTGGCCGGTCAACGCAGATTGGATGGCGATCTGCGCCGTTTCTTCGTCACGGATCTCACCGA
>DATFEW010000200.1:0-2868 GCA_035250805.1 Pyrinomonadaceae bacterium | reverse complement strand
GAAGTTTTTGCTCACGTCGACCAGACCCTGAATGTGATCGGTATCGGCGTGTGTCGCGACAATATGATCGATCTTCGAGATCCCGCGTTCCCAAAGAAATTCCGAAACGACCGCCTCGCCAATTCGCGGAACATCCGGTTCGAATCCGTCGCTTTCATCGTCGTTGTAGTTTGTCCGGCCGCCGGCGTCTACCAGCATCGTGTCGCCATTCGGAAATGTGATGAACACAGAATCGCCCTGCCCAACATCGAGAAAATCGATATGCAATCGGCCGTCGGAATTTGGCGAACTAAACGGGTGAAGAACTATGATGGAAGATAAAACAACGATCGATGCGAACGTAACTACCGGATAAAAGCTCCTCTTTTTCCTGACGATTGCGAAAGGATCCCAACGCAAGATGATCACCGATGCAGCAACAACCGGGACCAGGTACAAAAGATAGATGATCTTAAACGATCCCGGATAGATGGGAACCCTTATACTCGCCCAGTCACTTCCCGTGAGAGCGGATGGCGCAGAAACAAGAAGCCAGTTGAGCATCTCGGTGAGTGTTTCGAAGGGAACGGCGAGGATTCCGCTAAATGATGCAATTCCGACCGCGATCAAGGCGGCGATACTTTCGACGGCGAGAACTGGTCCGACCCACAAATTGAGAATTATCGAGGCGACCGCAACACGATGAAAATAAAAAACTAGAAAGGGTAAGAGCCAGATCTGAACTGCCAAAGAGATGACAATGCCTTCAAAGACAAAAGTGAGAATGCGCCGCACGCCAAATTCGTCGATCTGTTTCAGAAATGGTGATTTGAACAACTGTGCCGACCATAGATAGCGCCCCCGCTCAACCTCCCAGGCGGCCTCACGCCAGTAGATAGTTTCGCAAAAGCGGCGGAGCCAATTCGGCACATTGGGCGGAAATGGCCGGTTCGACGATGGAGTCCAAGATCCGATCGCTTTTAAGTTCTCGACCAACGGCAGCCCCAAAGCCACGATCGCCGCAATGCTGACGAACGTCAATTGAAAAGAAGGATCGAATAGATCGCTCGGCCGCAATGCGAGCAGCACGAGAGCACTCGCTCCCAGTGCGTTCAACAGCGTCGATGTTCGGTAGAAGGCGTAACCGAGCATCATAATAGTGAACATTGCGCATGCCCGTATGACCGGCGCCTCACCACCAACTGCAAGCCCATACAGCCACAGCGTCGAGACCGCAACTACTGTTTGAAGCGTACGCCGGTTCGTAAACTGTCGCACCAACAAAAGGATGAGTCCGCCAATGAAGGTGATATGCAGGCCTGAGATCACCAGCACGTGGAACGTTCCGCCTTCGCGAAAAACATCGGCCGTTTGCCGGTCGAGAAAATACTTGTCGCCAAGCATCGACGCGATCAAGACTCCAGCAGTAGAGGGACCAAATTGTTGTCGAATTCTTTCTATCAGGTTTGCCCGGCGTTCATAAACGAAAGCGAGCGGAAGGAATACCGGTTCGCGTCCAATTTTCTCGACGAGCAGTGGGCTTTTTACTGTAGCGGTCGCATCGATTCCCTGTCGATCAAGCAGTTCGATCCGGGATGTGACGCCAGGATTCAGGAAACGGTCTTCGCGTTGGGGATTGCATGCTGTGCGGATCAGCGTTCCATGTCGGAGCTTTAATATTTCGAAATCAGTCTTGGCTTCGGTTGTTTGAACCAGTAAAAACAATCGCAATTTCCCGGAGGCGGGCAATCCGTCCTGAACGAATAGTCTTGCAACATTGAGAGTAACGAAATACCCATCAGATGCCGGTTCCGGGGCGCCGATGACGGTACCTTCGACTTCGACCGGATCGCCGGAAACTAACCGGCCCTCGTCGTACATTCTGCTAAGCCGCGTGTACGAAACGCTTGACCTTTCGACGTTGTAACAGATCACCCCTAACGAACAAAATGCGGCGAGGACGAAAAACGAAGAGATCGACGTTTCCCGTAAGAACGCCGTCGCCAATACAAACGCTGCTGCAGTCCCGATAAGTAATTCCACAGGCAGTTTCCAAACGACCGCGATAACGATACCAACCGCGAAACTGATGGAAAGCCAGAGAAGTGGGTTGAGTGTAAATTGTGGGCGATCGTTAGCAGGCATGGGGCAATCAATCTACACGAAGGAGGTGCTGTATTTTGCGAAACCGGCCGTCGCTGACGCCGTTTAGAAGCATCAAATGCTCCCTCCTTCGGAACGGGCCGTGCTTTTCACGATATTCGAGAATCTCTCCCGCAAGGCGTCCGCCGATGTTTGGAATTCGCTGAAGTTCTTCCTTGTTTGCCGTGTTGATATTAATCGTTTCGTCCGAAGAGACCTCAGGAGGCCTCGGAGCGGGTTCTGTGGCGCGTTCGGCGGAAGTGCAGCCTATTAAGAATATCGCTATAGCGACAACAATCAGTGCAAGATTCCTCCCTTCCATTCGGCACATTGAAACCCAATCTTGCGTGAAAAGCAAACGTGCCCAAAGGCGGGCACAAGGCCGGAACGCGGGCATCCGTGCGCGCTTGAATGAAAAGCACGAAGAGGGCTTTTCACACTGCGTGCTCAGGCGGGCAGCGATCCCCGCGTTCCGACAGAGACAGCCCGGACCTTTCCATCATCATCCTCGATGAGCCTACAGAGCGGGGTGTCGGGGTCGTGGTAGAAGTGGCACAGCCATTGGCCGGAGACGGCCTCGGGGATGATCGCCTTTTTGAATTCGAGGGTATCGGCGGGCAGAAGGTCGTAGCCCATTATCCACGCTAAGGGCAGGTGGTGCCGCGTGGGGATGAGATCGGCAAAACCATATATCGTGGTGTCACCGGCATCGAGCCGCCACGTCTGCATCGTCTTTGAATGGCCGGG
>DATFEW010000193.1:0-3853 GCA_035250805.1 Pyrinomonadaceae bacterium | reverse complement strand
GTCCGAACCTTCATAAACCCCGCCGTCATCGCGAACGCCCGGGCCATGCGGTACCCGCAGCCTGGTGATCTTTCCCGGCGACGGCAGGAAATTGTTGTCCGGGTCTTCTGCGTATATGCGGCATTCGAGCGAGTGGCCGTTCATTTTTATGTCAGCCTGCCTGAACGTGAGCTCATTTCCCGACGCGACGCTGATCTGTTCACGAACGAGGTCGATCCCCGTTGCAAATTCCGTAACAGGATGTTCGACCTGAAGCCGTGTGTTCATCTCAAGGAAATAGAAGGACCTATCGAGATCTGAAACGAGAAATTCTACCGTGCCGGCCCCAACATAGTTGACAGCGCGGGCCACCTTTACCGCACACTCGCCCATCGCATTTCGAAGCTCTTCCGAATTGATCGGCGATGGGGCCTCCTCGATGACTTTTTGATGCCTCCGCTGGATAGAGCATTCGCGTTCGCCCAGATGTACATGATTCCCGTGCAGATCTGAGAAAACCTGTATCTCGATATGCCGCGGCTTTACGATCGCTTTCTCGATGTAAACCGCGTCGTCACCGAAACTTGCCAGTGATTCGGCACGGGCATTGTCATAAGCGGATCTGAGTTCGTTGGCAGCAGCGACCAGCCGCATTCCCTTGCCGCCGCCCCCCGCCGAGGCCTTTAGCATGATCGGGTACCCGACGTCGTTCGCCGTCGTTTCCGCGTCCTCAAAGGAGGCGAGCGGTTCCGTGGTTCCCGGCACGACAGGAACGCCGGCCTCGATCGCTATTTTTCTTGCAGAGATCTTTCCGCCCATTGCTTCCATTGCTTCCGGCGGTGGACCGATGAATGTGATTCCCGCGCCGGTCACTTCACGGACAAAGCTCGCATTTTCGGAAAGGAATCCATAGCCAGGGTGGATGGCAGCGGCGGCAGAAATCCTTGCCACCGCAATGATCTTGTCGCCCCTTAGATAGCTTTCGGATGAAGGAGGAGGCCCAATATAAAACGCCTCGTCGGCCATTCGCACGTGGAGAGCGTTGCGGTCAGCGTCGGAATAAACAGCGACGGTCCCGATCCCCATTTCCTTGCACGCGCGAATAACCCGACAAGCGATCTCTCCGCGGTTTGCTATGAGTATCTTGTTTAACATTTGCGCTGACTTCTGACTGCTCATTCGAGCATTGAATTGCCCTGATTCTTCGGATCGTATCTAACCCCGATCTTTGAGCCTGGTGCATACTTGAGCGGGTCGCGGCTTTGCTCAGCCGTCAACATTTCGGACGATTCGAAATCTACACCGTTAAGCGTATATCTATAAAAAACGACCTCTCCGCCATGCGAATTCGTTTCGCTGTCTATGATGCGACCGTCAGTGATGCGGCCACTGGTGCGAAGGAACGCACGGCGCTCGCGATCTATTTCGAGCGGATCCTGCTTTCGAAATCGTCCGAAAATTCGCATCTTCAATCCAGGATCAACGGCGGCTTGCCGTATCGCGCCCTCAGTTTATTTGCCGCGGCCAAAACGCCGGGGCGGCCGATGATTTTTGCCTCTAGTGGACGCTTGCCCGGAATATCGAGCATGATCAGTCCGATCAGGATCGTCAGTATTCCCTGGCCCGGCCCGATCAGCATTGCTATCCCCGCAAGTATCAAAACAACGCCGATAAGATTTTTTAAGATAGTCGCTCCCCAACGCGTCATCCATGACGCATTCGGCAGAAAATCTTTGGTGTAATGCGAACTGAAGTAATTTGCGGGGATCTTCACGATCACGACAGCCACGATCAGGATACTCAGGACGAACGATGCAACGAAAATAGCGGCGCCAAATGCAAGGTGGCCCCAGGTCAGCGATGCCCAATATTCCGAAAGCCATTCGATCATCCGTTAGTGGTACCGCCCTCGATCAACTTAAATTCTTTCCAGATATGGATCATCCGGTGAACGAACGTCCAGATGGAGCCGACGGCTAGTATCCAAATCACTTGCGGCATCCTGTTGGCGAAATAAAAGTCCGAGCTCCAATCCCAGGTAGAAAGCGCACCGATTATCAAAAGCACAATGCGTTCCGGACGCTGCAGAAATCCCACGTTTGCCTTTACTCCAAGCGCCTCACTTCGAGCCGTGGAATAACTAACAAGGACCGAGCCTATCATCGCGACACCCGCGAGCGTTACGTAGAGTATCGAATGCTGCGCCGTATTTCGGGAGTAAAAGATCATGATCCCAAGGATCACTACCATGTCAGACAGACGGTCAAGCGACGAATCAAGAAAGCTGCCAAACTTTGTGACGTTGCCGGTCAGGCGCGCGACATTGCCGTCCAGCATGTCGAAGATATTTGCGAAGATCAGCACGAGCCCCGCCCAAAAAAACTCGCCCATTGCGAAAAGCACGCAGCATCCGACGTTTATCATGACGCCGATCGTGGTCAGGATATTCGGATGCACGCCGAGCGCTGCGAGCCCTCGCACCATCGAATCGATAATGCGCATTGCGGCGTGGCTGATACTGGCGCCTAGATTTACCCTTTCCATCGGCACGAAGCGCAGGCATATGCCTGCACGAGAAAAGCGAACATCGCGAAACGTAACTGGCTTATATTTTTAGGCACGGCGCCCAAAAATGCAATTTGGAGATAAGAGCGACGCCCTGAAGGGTCTTCAACCTGAATGGCGAAGACGGTGACTCTTACGCTTGGTCCTGATCATGGATGGTGGTAACACGGGCGACTTCAAAGTTGCGCCAGCCGGTTGGAGTTTTTACCCGTATGTCGTCGCCCTCTTCTTTACCGATAAGTGCTTGGCCGATGGGTGACATTGTGGAAAGGAGGCCTTTTTCCGGGTCACCTTCTTCAGGGGTAACAAGCTTATAGCTGATCTTTTCTTCCTTCTCGATATCGAAGAGCACAACCTCCGAGCCGTAAGCAATGCGATCGTGCGGGAGTTGTGATATATCGATCGAATCCACTTCCCGGAGCCGCTGCTGCACCTGCATGAGCCTGGCCTTTACTAGGGACTGTCGTTCGAGAGCGGCTTTGTACTCGGCGTTCTCACGCAGGTCTCCGAACTCGCGCGCCTTTTGGATCTCGGCCGGAAGCTTGAAATGAAGCTCCTCCTCAAGCGAGGCGAGTTCGTCCTGAAGTTTCTTTTTTACTTGTTCCATAACTTGGTTGGTTCAAAGTTCAAGGTTCGAAATTCAAGGTTTTCCACGGACTTGAACCTTGAATACTGAACTCAACTTCAATGCGCGACCTCCTTCGGGGCCGCGAAGGATATTCCGATGTCACGCGCGGTGCGTACAAGCTGCCCATCAGGTGGAACGGTCTTGATATTCGCACAGGCCTCAGACAAAGGTACTGTAATGATCGTTCCCGCCTGAAGGGCGACCATTTTCCCAGCATCTCCGTTTGTCAGGGCGCGAACCGCGCAGGCCCCAAAGTTTGTCCCGAGCATCCTGTCAAATGCATTCGGGCTGCCACCTCGCTGAAGATGGCCGAGCACGACACATCGCGATTCTTTGCCGGTCATGCGCTCGACCGTCTTTCGAACGTGGTCCCCCATCCCCCCAAGTCGAAGCTCCTTCGTGTCGGAATACATCTCTCTCTTCCCAACCTCAGTTGCACCTTCGGCAACGACGATGTTCGTAAATCGGGAGCCGGCCCGATCGCGCTCTTTAACCTTTTTCGCGACTGACTCGAACGAAAATGGGATCTCGGGGATCAAGATCAGATCGGCGCTTCCCGCGAGTCCGGCATGAAGGGCGATCCACCCGGTGTTTCGGCCCATCACTTCGAGGATCATGACACGATCATGTGAGGCAGCCGTCGTGTGGAGCCGATCGAGCGCCTCTGTGGCAACGTCGATC
>DATFEW010000185.1:0-4801 GCA_035250805.1 Pyrinomonadaceae bacterium | reverse complement strand
GTCGGTGCCACCGGAAACGATTGCGGAAGCGGAAAAACTTTTCGCCGAACGCAAGGATCTTGCAAGGCTTCGCGAAGCAAAAGCGATCCTAATGCGGGCGCGCAAGGAACACGCAAAGAGTTTCGAGGTCGAGTGGCTCCTTGCCAGATACAATTATTTCCTCGGACGACACACCGACAATGAAAAGGAGCGTGAAGAGGCTTTCGAAGCGGGGCGTGTTGCAGCGAGAACCGCGCTTCAGATGGAGCCAAACAAGCCGGATGGCCATTTCTGGTACGCGGCCAACCTCGGCGAGCAAGCCAGCCGCAGCCCGCTGACGACTGGGCTCAAGTCGATGGACGACATTCGCAGCAAAATGACCAAGGTGATCGAGTTAAGGCCGGACTATGAGCTCGGCAGCGCTTATGATGTCCTCGCCCAGCTCGAGCTTGGGTCAAGGATGTTGGGCGGAAAGCCCGAAAAAGCGGTCGAGTACCTCGAAAAGGCGATCGATGTCGAGGAAAATAACGGGGATGTGCGAATTCATATGGCCGAGGCTCTTCTCGCTCTGAAGAAACCGGCCGAGGCGAAAAGACATCTCGACCACGTGCTTCAAATGAAGCCGCATCCGGAATATCTTCCCGAATATGAACAGCAGGTGGCGAAGGTAAGAAAGATGATCGAATCGAACTTCTAGCTATGCGACGTGCGGTCTTCCCGGGATCGTTTGATCCCCTGACAAACGGACATCTGGATATCATTAAGCGCTCGGCCCCGCTTTTTGACCAGATGATCGTCGCGGTTCTCAACAACCCCGATAAGAGTCCGATGTTCACCGCGGAAGAGCGTTGCGAGATGATTCGTGAGGTCCTGCCCTCCGTCGATACGAGCGATTGCAGTGTGCGCGTCGAGGCGTTTTCCGGGCTCACGGCTGGATTTGCACGCAAATCCCGGGCTACGGCGATCGTTCGCGGCATTCGGGCCGTGAGTGACTACGAATACGAGCTTCGAATGGCTTTGATGAATCGAAGGCTCGAACCCGAGATCGAAACCGTTTTCTTAATGGCGGGTGAAGAGTATTCATACGTATCCTCGACATTGATGAAACAGGTCTTCGAGCTCGGCGGCAGGGTCGAGGGGTTGATACCTAAACTCGTTGAGGCCCGCATGCGGGAAAAGAAATATTAACCACAGATATACACAGTTGGACTCAGATAAATCAATGATTCGTTGGATTTAGATCTGCGCGCATCTGCGTTCACCTGTGGTTAAATCTTTTTATGAAACCTTTCCCCGTTTCGAAACACGTCGCTGCAATGCAGGGATCTTCGACGCTTATCGCAGCCCAGCTTGCTGCAGACCTGCGTTCGCAGGGTGTGGAGGTACTGGATCTGTCGGTTGGCGAGCCGGATTTTCCGACGCCCGAGTTTATCAAAGAATATGCATGCGAGGGCCTTGAAAAGGGCTATACAAAATACACATCGACAGCCGGTCTGATGGAATTTCGCAAGGCTGTCGCGGACTTCTACGAAAAGCGTTTCGACGCAAGCATTACCCCGCCTGAGATCGTCGCGTCCTGCGGAGGAAAACAGGGGCTTTTTAATGCGGCGTGCTGCATATTAGATCCGGGTGACGATGTACTTATCCCAAAGCCCTACTGGGTAACCTTTCCGGCGATCGCGACGTTCTGTGGAGCAAACAGCGTATTCATTGAAACAGAAGACACGGATTTCGTCCTGACGGCTGAGCAGGTCAAAAACGCGATCACCGAAAAGACAAAACTTCTGATCCTAAACTCGCCGAATAATCCAACCGGACGGGTGATCGCGGCGGAAGAAATGCGACGCATTGTAGAAACCTGCGCAGAACGCGGGGTGTATGTATTGACTGACGAGTGCTATCTGTTTTTCGCATATCCCCCGGCCACACCGTTTTCCTCTGTTTGCCTTTCGCCTGAGCTTCGCGAATTTGTATGCGTGGGCGGCAGCTTTTCGAAGACGTACGCCATGACCGGATGGCGCATCGGTTTTACGGTTGCTAATGAAACCTGGACAAAAGCGATCGTTAAACTGCAGAGCCACTCCGCAACGCACCCGACCTCGTTCGTGCAATATGCATGTGCTAAGGCGCTAGCCGATTACGACGCTACGGTCTCGGCGGTGCGATCAATGACTGCCGAGTATGAACGTCGGAAGAATTGGCTGATTCCCGAGTTGAACAAGATATGCGGCTTCAAATGTGCGATGCCGGATGGAGCCTTCTATGCTTTTGTGGATGTCCGGGAAATGTTAGGCGGCGATCACAGATCGTCATCAGATATCGCCGATCGACTGCTAAAGGATGCTCACATCGTTGTGACAGATGGAGCAGGTTTCGGAGCCGACGGCTTTTTGCGTTTTTCCTATGCCACGTCTATGGAGAATCTCGAGGCGGCGGTGGAAAAGATGAGAACGATGTTCGGTTCGCAGGCTGCGGTCCCGGCATGATCGATCATTCGCCGAAGACGAGTTGAAAGCCGTTGCAATCTTTAACAGTTATTTCCGTGCACTCGTACACACGCTTGATCGGGCCTTCGGTGATCTCGACTCCTTGCTGAACAAATTCCTCATAAAGTGCGCGTACATCCTCGACGAATATGTAAACGTCTGACCCGAGCTCTTTGCGCAGCATTTCGTTAAACTGCATTTCTAAGCCCTCATCGATCTTGCCGAAATGCAACTCCACTTCATCGCGGGCGACCATCGCATACACAGGCGGTTCGGCAAAAAAGCCCAGGATCTTGAACCCCAGCTTATCGCGATAATACTCCGCAGTAGCCACAACATCGGGCACTACGAATGTCGGGGCGGCTTTTGTTAGTTTCGCAGCCATCGGTTTAGTCTCCGCCCGTCATTAACAGACCGATCTCTTCGAAGGTTGCTGTCTTCGGATCAACCTCTCCCACGATCTTTCCTTCACGAATCACGAGCAGCCGGTCAGCGAGCGCGGTTACCTCTTCAAGCTCGGCCGATACTAACAGCACGGCACTGCCTCGGTCTCGAAGCTCGATCAGTTTTCGATGAATAAACTCGATCGCTCCAATGTCGACACCTCGGGTCGGCTGTGAGACAAGAAGCAGTCTCGGGTCAAGTTCGAACTCTCGGCCGATGATCAATTTTTGCTGATTCCCGCCGGAAAGCGATTTCGCGGGGAGTTCTGCGTTCGCCGGGCGAACATCAAATTTCTCGATTATTTCCGCGGCACGTTTCTCCGTGGCTGCCGCACTCATAAGGCCAGCGGCCGTAGCGACCGGCGGTCGATAGTGAACACCAAGGATCGCGTTTTCGTTAAGATCCGCGTGAAGAAGCAGCCCCCGTTTGTGCCGGTCTTCGGGAATATGCGCGATCCCAAGTTCCTTTAACTGCCGCGCGCCGAAACTAGAAATGTCCTTCCCTTCGAATTCGACCCGCCCTTCCTTCGGTGTCATAAGGCCGGCCAACGCCTCGATCAACTCGGTTTGGCCGTTCCCTTCGATACCGGCGATACCGACGATCTCTCCCGACCTGACTTCGAACGACACGCTGTCGACCGCGAGACCGTGTCTTCCGTCAACGCTTAGGCCGCTGACAGAAAGCACAGGAGCACCGGGCGACGCCTCGTCCTTTTCCACGCGAAGCAAAACATCCCGGCCGACGATCATTCTCGCGAGGCCCTTGGCGTCAATTTCAGCAGTTTTCACTTCGCCGACGGTTTTTCCGTCACGCATCACCGTAACTTCGTCCGAGATCGCAAGGACCTCTTCAAGCTTGTGTGTAATTATCACGATCGTTTTGCCCTGTCCTTTCATCCGTCGAAGGATGCCGAAAAACTCTTCGACCTCCTGTGGCGAAAGCACGGCAGTCGGTTCATCAAGGATCAGGAATTCAGCGTTTCGATAAAGAGCTTTCAACAACTCAACTCTCTGTTGCAGACCGACGGAGAGGTCTTCGATAACAGCTTCGGGGTCAATGTCCAATCGCAGCTCATCAGAAAGCTTTTTGATATCTTTGTTCGCTTTATCCAGATCGAGGTTTGTCGCTGTTCCGGTTTCGGCCCCAAGAATAATGTTTTCGGCCACCGTCATGTTCTCCACGAGCATAAAATGCTGATGGACCATGCCGATGCCGAGCGCGATCGCATCGTGCGGATTGCGGATCGTCACGGATTTGCCGTCAAAAAAGATCTCGCCCTGATCGGGATTGTAGAAGCCGTAGACGATCTTCATCGCCGTCGATTTCCCCGCCCCGTTCTCACCGACGATCGCATGAATCGTGCCCTGATGGACCGTCAGCGTCACGTCGTCGTTGGCAACGCAATCGCCGTGGAAGACTTTTCGTATATTTCGAAGTTCTAGCATCTAGTTAGCCATTGCATCTGTAACTTTTATGTCGCCGTTAATGATCTTGGCTTTCGCGGCTTCGACATTCGAGATGACTTCCTTGGGAATGAGAGGCTCGTTGTGTTCATCCATCGCATAGGCGACGCCGTCCTTATCGAGCCCAAAAACGTGAAAGCCCCCCTTGAACTTGCCCTCGAGCACTTCCTTGACGGCATCGTATACCGCGTTATCCACTCTTTTTACCATTGACGTCAGCACGAACCCCGGCTTGACCATATTCTGATTGGAGTCTACACCGATGACAAATTTATTAGCTTCGCCTTTTTCGTTCTTGCCGTATTGCTCGACGGCATCGAAGGCGCCCAAGCCGGAATTCCCCGCCGCAGTAAAAATAACGTCGGCTCCTTTTTCGATCTGTGCAAGTGCCAACTCCTTACCTTTACCCGGGTTGTTCCACGCTGCATC
>DATFEW010000176.1:0-14363 GCA_035250805.1 Pyrinomonadaceae bacterium | reverse complement strand
TTTCGGTTTGAGAGGGTTATCGGGATGCACGGGGGGCTTGGTCGCGGGAAATGGACCTTCAATCGCATACCGTAAATTCATTTTTTTGAAAATTCACGGCTGCTTTATCCAAATTTTTGATGCATCGGTAGTGATAAAGGGTTTCCAAAGTGTTCAATATTTTGAACACGCGATCATTTTGATTTGGAAGTGAGGAATTCGAACGCGGCTTTCGCTGCTGTCGCACCCATTCCAACCGCGGTAGCGATAGTAGGTGAGGTCGGATTGGCGACATCGCCCGCTAGGAATACGCCCGGAATCGATGTTTGGCAGGCTGCGCTGACGACGCCATATCCGTGTTCATCAAGTTGAACCTGTCCTTTAAAAAGATCGGAGTTCGGCACGACTCCGATGCGGATCAGAACGTGGTCGGTTTCGATAAGGTAGAAGCTTCCATCCGCTTTTCTCAACTCGATTCCCTCCACTAACTTATTACCAACGATTCGTTGAGCCACTGTCTCAAATTCGAATCTGACATTCGTTCGCTTGCGGGCCTCGTTCACGAATTCCTCCCGGGCCGAGAAATCGTTCCTACGATGTATAACGGTGACCTCGCGAGCGAACTCACTCAATATCAAAGAGTTTTCCAGCGCCGCATCACCACCACCGACGATTACAACCCGTTTGCCGCGGACGCGCTCCTTTTCACCGGCACCTGATGCCATTACGCCCCGCCCTGCAAACGCGTCTTCACCCTCTATGCCAAGCCTTCGACGCCGCACCCCCGTTGCGACGATGATCGCCCTGCCGGCCAGAGATTCGCCGTTCTCAAGAAACATCTGTTTCGCCGCGAGGTCGACCTTCACTACCTGTGTCTTGGATCGTCTCTCGAATCGACATCGGTCCAGCGATCGCATAAAAAGGTTGCGAAGCTCATTGCCATCCGCAGCCGCCACTCCCGGATAATTTTCGATCGGGTTGAATATCCGCGCGAGCTGTCCGCCGAATTCGCCGCGTTGCTCAACGAGCGCTGGATTTAGCCCAAGCTGTGCCGACCAAATGGCCGCCGTCATCCCAGCCGGTCCCCCCCCTAAGATCAAGACATCATATGTAGTGGCTGGAGCCATTTCGATGAAGTCGAAAATACTAAATTCTGCGACAAAATGTCATCTAGGAATGACGATTTGTGTCACTTTATAGACCGCCGACTTATAGAAGTGTGCATAAGACCGATCCCGGATATGAATTGTAACTGTTTTGAATAGAGAGCTTATGGAATTACGGAATTATGGCGACAATGCGCGTTTCGGTGGCATCATGATTGCTACCTTACGGAGTTGATAGTGGGCGCCATCTGCCCAGCCACAAACTCATAATCCTGACTCACGAAGATCTGTAAGGATCCGTACGAATTCAATTATGCGTCTCGAAGTCGATTTCACTCCGTCCGCCGCCCCGCCGCCGCTTTCAGACGATATCCCGTCTCATTCCGGATCGGATGCCGCGAAAAGTAATGAATCTCTTATCGAGGGAGTAAAAGCAGCACAGTCCGGCGATCGTGACGCAGCGCGCATATCTCTTCTTCGAGCTGCAAACCTCGATCCGAAGAATGAGAACGCCTGGCTTTGGCTTGCATCTATAAGCGAATATCCCGAAGAGCTAATGGCCTTTTTGCAGAACGTTCTGGCGATCAATCCGCAAAACGAACGTGCGCTGGAATGGATGGCAGGTACGAAGAACCTAATGGCGAAGACCTTCGTTCAACGCGGTTCCGACGCGGCTGAGGCAGACCGCGCAATGTTCGCTGAAGACTGTTTCAAGAAGGCGCTTGAGTACGATCCTAACAACGCGGCGGCCTTAACATGGCTTGCATCACTGACAAACGATGCTGACGAACGAACGAGCTATCTGAACCGCGTTCTGTCGATCGATCCGGAAAATCAGGCGGCCCGGAACGCTTTGGGATCTATCAGGGACGAGGAGGAACGGTCGGCATTCGCGATGATCAGGAATGCCGCGCTTACCGGGGATGCGGACGGAGCCCTGGCGGATTTGGCCGCGTTCAACGCAAAATTCGCCGACAACATTGACGGGTGGATGCTTCGCTCGCATCTAGCTGTTAAACCGGCCGAAAAGCTCTCGGCATTGGAACGTGTTCTCGAGATCGATCCGGATAACGAAGCCGCCAGGTTGTCTCTGGAAACATTGAAAACGATGTTCGGCGAAATTGAGACGGAGCGGCCCGAGGTAATTCAACCCGAATACGAGGTTTCAACGCTGAACGAACCGATCCCCGCCCCGGCTCACGAACCAGAAGAGACGGAGGCTGGGATTCCGGTTCCAGATCTCGAGCTTCCAGTCCCTGAGGTTGGTCCCGAATTAAATGACCCTTTCGCCACGATTGCCCACTTTTCGGTGGTTGCGGTGAACGAAGACGACAAGACGGCCGAACCTTCGATGAGCGAACCCGCCGGAGATTTTGTGTTCGACGGCCACGTCAGCGAGCTTACCGACCAGGCGGGAGCAGCAGACGAGACCGCTGATGCCTTTCGGATTCCGGAATGGAGTCCAATAGAGCCCGCGCAGTGGAGCCAGGAAACGGTTGCATACGATGTCTCCGAACTTATTCCAAACGACGAACCGCCCGTTTACACCGATCCTGACCTTGTTGAGGCGTTGAATCCCGAATTCGCCATCCCGATCCCCAACGCATCGCTAGATCAGAACACTGATAGACGGCCGCATCGTACAGGATTTGAGACGCAGGCTGATAGCCGCAGATCAGAAACATCCGAATGCCCGTACTGTTTACACGCGAACGACGTGGGCACGTTCATCTGCAAATCCTGTTCTGCTGCACTTACGCTTTCCGACCTCGAATTGCTTCTCGACAATGGCGAAGCCGATAGATATATCATTCGAAAAGCCATCGACTCAATGGAGAGGGACCGTGCGTCCCGTGAGCTCAACGAGACAGAGCTTACCAGGCTCGGCATCGCACATTTGAACCTTAGAAATCTTCAGGAAGGCTACGACTGTTTGCGCGCGGCATCCAAGCTCAACCCCGACAACATTCTTCTCTCAAGCCAGATAAACGCGTTGCATATACGCATTGAAGAGATCCGTTGGCAGGACGAGGTCCACGCGGGAATGGCGAAAGGAAAAACGATCCTCGTCGTTGATGACAGCGCGACGGTCCGCAAACTGATATCCGGCAAGCTTCAGAAATGCGGCCACCAGGTGTTTTGTGCGGTCGACGGCGTAGAAGCGATGGAGCGACTGAAGTCCCTGGTGCCCGATCTCGTCCTTTTGGATATCTCTATGCCGCGAATGGACGGTTATCAGGTTTGCCGCCAGATACGGGGTCACACTGCAACCGCGAATATCCCGGTTGTCATGATCTCCGGCAAGGACGGATTTTTCGACAAGGTTCGAGGCCGTATGGCGGGCACGACCGGTTACATAACGAAGCCCTTTGGTCCCGAGACGCTAATGAAGGCCGTTGAGTATTATCTTAACGGCGGCACCGGCCCCGAAGAGTTCACTGAATCAAGCGAACCCGTTCACTAATACCATTCCAGTTATACATTGAACCCGCAGAATGGATCGAGCGCCCTCGACAACCTTGATCGATGACGCCGAGTCGATTCTCGGATCGATCAGACGCGCAGTACTGTTGGACCTGCAGGAACCCGGAAATCAAAACGTTTTCGGAGACCTAAACGGCGAGATCGAGGCGCTTCGATCACATATCGAGCGGTCGGACGAGGTCCAGCAGAAATTCGAACTCCTGAGTACGCTTATACGGGACGCTTCTGAATCCGGTCAGGAACGCACCAAATTTCAGATCCTCGACGTCGTGTCCTCTCTTGAATCGATCCTTGTCGGCTGCGAACTCGCTGAGGCAGAGTTTTCTGATGAACTCCTCGAAATTGTCGAAGCATCGTTCGATTCATTTCCAAAAACGCCGCAGAGATCCGTAGTAACTGAGACCTCTCCTATTCTTCAATTAGATAAGCCCGGCGTGGATGAGGCAATCGATCCCGAGCTGCTCGAGATCTTTGCAGAAGAAGCGGAGCAGTTATTGTCGGCGTTCCAGGAACAGCTTCGGTTTTCCAGGACCGATCCTCCGAACAATGAGGTCGTTTGGGAGCTCCGGCGTATCGCTCACACATTCAAAGGTGCCGCGGGGGTAGTCGGATTCTCGGCCGCGGCCGATCTTGCCCACCGCATTGAGAACACGCTTGACCGTCTTGCTTCATCGCCGGACCTGCCTTTTGCACACCTGCTTCCGCTGCTCGAACCGTCTATCGAGGTTCTCCGGCACTTGGCCCTGGGGGGCGATCCGAATGATAGTCGGATCCATTCAGTTCAAGAGGAGCTCGATCTCCTGCTCGGTGACTATCCGGCGGCCCCTGAAGGAAAACACAGCCCGCCTGTCGAATATGTTCCAGAACCGGAACCTAAGCTGCCAGCAAGGCACTCAAACGACAAAAAAGTAGTTCGAGTTTCCCTCGCGATTCTTGATCTTATTGATCACCGGGTTCGGGAATTTACTAAAACTCTTGCGAGCCTGAGGCAAAGTCTGGATCCGACCGCTGGCAGAACAGGCCCGGATGGGTCGTTCAGACAACTTTTCGAACAACAGTTCTTTCTCGCAAATTCAATCATGGAAGAATTGAAGGCGATCCGACTTATTGAATTCGGCACAGTGACCCCGCGGCTGCAGCGAGGCGTTCGAGTCGCATGCGAAGAAGAAAATAAAACCGCGGAGATCTTAATTGAAAACGCCGAGATCAAGATCGATACGGTAATAATGGATCAGCTGGTCGAGCCGCTGATGCATCTGCTGCGTAATTCGGTTGTTCATGGAATTGAGCCACCCGAGACACGACGGCTCCTCGGCAAGCCCGAGAACGGGCTGATCAGGCTCCGAATAAACGAAAGTCCCGGAGGTATCGAGATGGTGTTGACCGATGACGGGCGTGGCATCGATTCCAATGCTCTCAAAGCGCGGGCGCTTGAACTCGGCACGCTAACCAGCACAGATGCCGAGTCGATGTCTGCCGAAGATGCATTCGAACTCATTTTTCATACAGGTTTGTCTACTGCCGACAAGCTTACTCTACAGGCTGGGCGCGGCATCGGGATGAGGATAGTCCGTGACGCGATCCGCGAATTGAACGGGACCATCTCGATAGATTCCGCCCGAAATGTCGGAACAACCTTCACAATCACCATTCCGAAGTTAAAGCCTAGCTCGGAAGGGCCGGACGTTACACAAGATCCAATGATACTTTCGGTTGACGACAGCCTTAGCGTGCGGAAGGCCAATAAGAAGATCATCGAGGACCTGGGATTCATCTCAATGCTTGCGAACGGCGGTAGCGAGGCGCTGAAACTTCTCAATGAAGCCCAGCGGCTGCCCGATCTGATTATCACCGATCTCGAGATGCGGGGGATGGACGGGTTTCAGTTTATGGCGGCACTTAAAAAATCGGACCGGCTCAGCCATATTCCGATCATCGTGTTGTCAACAAGATCTGATCAGGTCAACCGAAATATGGCATTTCAGCTTGGAGCGATCGAGTGTTTCGAAAAACCCCTGGACCGGCAGGAACTGCGGCTGGTTGCTAACGTGTTTATTAAGAACTGAAGTTACTAAACGGGCGGTTTGCTGGGCCGCAACTCGACCTTGCTCGGCAACGCGCGTTCAGGCATCTGCAAAAGATCGATGATGACCTGCGCAACATCCGCGGGCTGGATCTGCCAGGCTTTGTCTTCACTTGGAGTATCACCGCCAAATCCCGTATTCACACTACCGGGGCAGATGTAGCTCACCTTTATATTGTCCTGCCGCACTTCCTGCATTAGCGCTTCGGAAAACCCGTTCAGGCCGAATTTGGAGGCGTTGTAGGCCGCCATTCGCGGATGCGCATATTGTCCTGACAGGGAAGAGATATTGAAGATATAACCCCCGCCGCGTTTCCTAATCATCGGCACCGCGTAGTGGCAGCCGTAAAACACGCCGTGGAGATTTGTTTCAAGGACTTGTCTAAACTCGTCTCCGGAAAGGTGTTCCACCGGCTTGCCAAATCCGCCGATGCCGGCGTTGTTCACAAGGATATCTAGACCGCCCAGGCGCCGCTCACACTCGGCGAGCAGCATCCGGACCTGGTCTTCACTTCTCACGTCGCAGACCTCGCCTTCAGTATGGCCATGTTTCGAAAGCCATTCGATGGCCCGGTTCAGATCACGCTTGTCGCGGCCGCAGATAAAAACTTTCGCACCGTTTTTGAGCAAAGCTTCGGCGATGGCAAAACCGATCCCCTTCGTGCCGCCGGTTACTACCGCAATTTTATTTTTCAGGTTCACTGGTTATATCCGGGAAATTGAGAACCGGTGAGGGCTTCGATTGCAAAATCTTCCACAAAAGGGTAGCGGTCGCATTGAAATCTTTTCGGACGACACGAAACGCGACGATCAGGTCCTCTCGTTTGTCGAATTCAAGTTCGTTAAATCTAAATCCACGCTCCTCGCGCGCAGCAACCCCTTTAAAGGCGACTGAACGTAAGATATAAGTGTTGTTTTCGACGGCAGGTAAGAATTTCTTATACAAAAAACCATCCACCAAAAGCCCTTCAACAAATTGCTTGTGCTGCCTTTCCGAGCCGGCCACGGTGTTCTCCGGCGCAAATGCAAATACAAAATCGAGCCCTTTGGTATTTCTCGTTAGGTCGTTCAACGGCACATCACCGATGTTCAACAAAAAACCTTGCGACATCTGACCGAAGGCGAGAAACGATTTCCCATCGTAAAGCAAGTCAGCGAGCCTCCAGAACTGGTAGTCGTTTCGCCGAAAAGAATAGGCCGATCCACCGCCGGGCATTGAAAATGAATCACAAATTTTGCCTCCAGGGTTCTTGTTTGAAAGTTCGTCACACCCGAGATCGATAACCAACTTCATCATTCCGGATTTGGGCTGTTTCAAAAACTCTCTATGTTTGTTTGCGTCCTCAATTTCGGGGGCGAGCAATGTGCGTTCTTCTTTAGTGGATTCGCGATATATCTTTAATACCGAAGGATCGGCAGCCACCCTCGGCATTGTTTTCTCGCGATACACGCGACGGGGGAGCAAAACAAGGCGGTCCAGACGGCCTCGGATCTCCTGCCATTCTCCTTCACGCTCACGCGCGATATTTGGATTCGGAGGCGGAGTCGGAGGAACGCGGGTTTGACCTTGAGCCTTCGTCTCGAAGGAACATAAAACAAATAAGCTAAAGAGCAATATCGCGATTCGCATTATGGTTACTCCATTACATCAGCTTTTCAAATCGAATTTGATTTCCTCTCCGCCGCGTTCATTACCTGACCCAGCGAAAAAGATGCAGAGTTTTTTCATTGCCCACCCGCTTTGTGCTGAGCCTGTGCAATGTCCGGCTTGAAATCAACAAACTTCTCACCCTTTGGAAACTTGATCTTCGGTGCCTCCCTCCGATCAAACTCCTTCCAGACAATGGTCAAGCTGCCATCCGCCCCCTTGCGAACTATTCGAAAAACAATAATAACGTCAGCTCGCTTGTCGAGGGCAAGAGTGTGAAATCTTAGCTCATTGACGGAAGTCGTTTCCGAAACCGGCGGTAACGAATTGGCGACATTGTAAGCAATAGACCGCAACGCGTAAGTCGTGTTTTCAACTGGCCTGACAGCACTGGTGTATGTAAAGCCGCCGAATTCGATGCCATTCTTGAGCCTGGCCGCCATGCTTCTGGCTCCGGCGGGTTCGGAAGCGGGTTGATGGTCCAGTATGAACTTTAATCCGGGGTCGTGTTTTGGCTCTACATCCTCGATCGGCACGTCACCCAACGAAACAAGTATCCCCTGCGCAAAAAAAGCGTTGCAAAATATCTCGCCATTATTGAATCCAAGGTCATGATAGGAAGGATGGGCGTAACCCCGGTTTCTGAAGGAAAAGGACGAGCTTGCCATAACAAAATTCTTACAGTCGCCGTCGGTGCGAACGACATTCTTTGTTATGCAATCGTGATCGGGAAAAAGCTTGAACATGCCCGTCTTGTCCGCTTTAAGAAACTCGACGTATCGGGAGTGGTCCGCCGCATCAAGCCTTCGAGCCAAACGGATCCGCTCGCTGGTTTCCTTGTCGATCGCCGGACCGGCGGGAACGGTCGTGCGAGGCCGGTTGAGGCCCTTCAGCCTGGCATCCAATTCGCGCATGTTTTGCATACGCAGTCTGCGTTCGGCCTCCGCTCGCTGTTCACCCTCGCGGCGTTGCGCCTCGGCGTCAGTGTTTTGTTGCGGTATTTGGCTGTGCAGGTCAACGGCAGCGACAAATATAACGAGCAGAGGCAAGCATATGATTTTTCGCTTCATAAGGACCTCCCTTCAGACCTTACGGATCGGATCTCAACCTCGTTGATCAGAGCTTTGAACGCAATATCTCATTTACTATTTTTGGATTAGCTTTGCCTTCCGACGCCTTCATTACCTGTCCCACAAAAAACCCAAATAGTTTTTCGTTGCCGCCGCGAAACGCCGTAACCTGCGCGTTGTTTCCTGCGATGACCCGGTCGACGATCTGCTCGATGGCGGCTGGGTCTGAGATCTGTTCAAAACCTTTTTCTTCGATCACCTTCGCAACCGGCTTTCCGCTCGCAAACATTTCGGAAAATACCTCTTTCGCCTGATTGTTGTTGATAGTACCAGCTTCTATCGTTTTTATCAGTTCGGCGAGATCCTCCGCCGTCGCGAGACTCTCGCTGGCGGTCTTTCCCGAAGCGTTTAGTTCCCGCATCAATTCTCCGAGGACCCAGTTCGCCGATAAACGAGGATGCAATGAACGCAGCGCAGCGGTTTCAAAATATTCCGCCAACCCGCGTTCGGAAACCAGTTGTGAAGCGTCCGCAAAGGTGAGCTGGTAATCCTCCACAAAGCGCTCTCGCATCACATCCGGCAATTCCGGCATTTCAAATTTCGCCGTTTCGATATAATCCCGAGAAACGACCAGTGGCTGAAGGTCCGGCTCCGGAAAATAACGGTAATCGTGCGCATCCTCTTTCGAGCGCATAACACGGGTGGTGCTCGTCTTTTCGTCCCAAAGCCGCGTTTCCTGATTTACGTTTTCCCCGGCTTCGTGCGCCGTTATCTGACGGTCGATCTCAAACTCGATCGCCTTTTGCATAAAACGGACCGAGTTCAGATTCTTTAGTTCGACCTTGTTGTTGAAGTTTGTTTCGCCAATTTTCCTTACGGAAACATTTGCTTCGCAGCGGAGATTTCCCTTCTCCATATCGGCATCGCTCGCGCCGACCCACTGCAGGACCCGGCGAATATGATTTACGTAATCATACGCCTGCCACGACGTGCGAAAGTCCGGGCCCGTGACGATCTCAGCCAGCGGCGTCCCCGCGCGGTTCAAGTCGATATAAGAATATCGGTCCGTATCCGGCAGCCCCTCGTGCACATTCTTGCCGGCGTCCTCCTCAAGATGCATACGTTGGATATGGATCGTGATCGGTTTCCATTCCATCGCGTGCCCGTGTTCGTCACGTTCCGCCGACATTAGTTCTAAAGTGCCATTTGCGGAAAATGGCTTGTCGTACTGCGAGATCTGATAGCCTTTCGGCAGATCGGGATAAAAATAGTTTTTGCGAGCAAAGATCGAAGTTTCCTGAATTTCCAGCCCCAAGGCCAAGGCGGCTCTGGCCCCTAGGTCGATCACACGTTTATTGAGAACGGGTAAGGCACCCGGTAACCCCAGGCAAACCGGACACGTATTTGAGTTAGGCTCACCGCCGACCTCCACGGCGCAGCCGCAGAATATCTTCGTTGCCGTCGCTAGCTGTGCATGGACCTCCATGCCGATGATTGCTTCCCAGCCTTCTTTCATTTCACAAAATAAAACGCGGACTATGAATCAATCATAATCCGCGGGATGTAATATGCAAAAATGTGTGTGACTAAGGAATGATCCACCATGGCATTCCATTTTGCGGAAATGGCAAGCCGTTCCAGCCACGATTTTGATATGGCCAGCCAAACGGGTTCCACTGATTCCTGTCCTGATCGTTCCGCTCGATAATGATCTTCTGCGGCTGAGAAGCCCGTTCGATCTCGGCTGCAACTTTTAGTCGTTCTACCTCGATCCGCTCGCGTTCCCGTCGGTCGACTCGCAGCTTATCCACCAGGGCCGTCCTTTCTTTTTCTTCCTTTTCAGCTTGTTTTGCACGCTCTTCGGGCGACGCAAAACCAAGCTTCGCATAGTTCTCGCGAAGTTCCTTTTCGGCGGCCAAACGCTTTGCTCTAAACTTTTCGAGATCGGCGTTTGTTATCTCTAATGTTTGTGCCCCCGCGTATGAAACACCCAGCAAGATCACAATAAATACAGTGATACGATACATTTGTGGTTCCTCCCAACTCTCCGATATGGACGGATGATAACCCAAAATCCACACTTTGGAAACGATCCGTTTCGCTAAAACGAGAAATTTGCCCCAACCCGGGCGTTGCGCCCGACGGTCCGAAAACCGTTTTCGAAATATTCGTTATCGAATAGATTTTCAATAGTGCCGAAAATCCGGAGATTGAACCGATTTTTTTTCATTGGGATCGTATAACCCGCCGTAAGGTCGCCGCGCCGGTTGCCATCGAAGCGATAGACATAGCTGTTAAACACCGAATTACTAAAGATCGAGCCGAGGAACGACGATGTCTCCAGGAGATCAAAATTCACCCAAAATCGGCCAAAACGCTGGGTTGCAACGAGCGTAAACTGATTCTCCGGGATTCCAAGCGTTGTTATCACGCCACTCCCCGCCACCTGCGGCTCCCGCTGGTCGCTGTTCGTGTAAGTGTATGATACGAAAAGTCTTGTAGAATTAGTCGGCTCAATATCTGCGCTGAATTCCGCGCCGCGAGCGATCCCGCCCTCGGTATTGAAATACCCGCCAAACGGCCGTGGCGTATCGCCTATGTCCGGAGCAATATTCGCGAATCCGATCGTATCGTCGAGTTTCGTGTAAAAGTAGACCGCCGACAGGCGAATCTCTTCGCCGATCTTTTGGTCAACGCCGGCATCAAACGCCCACGTCTTTTCCGGTTTCAAAAAGGGATCGCCGATCGCGATGAATGGCGGCGGGCCGAACGAGTTGAAGAACGAACCGAATCGCTCAAAAAGCGACGGGACGCGGTAACCGTTCCCGATATGCGTACGAAGTTTGGTTCCGCTCTGTAAAAAGTAATAGGAAGCCGATCCATCAAACGTTATCGCGCTCGGCGGGCTGTCGAGCACAAGACCCCCGTACGGAGGGTTTGTTTCGCTGAACCCGGGATCGCCCAATGAAAAGAATTGAGCACGAACCCCCCCGGAGATCTGCAGCCGGCCGTCGTGCAGGCTAACGAGGTCCTGGGCATAGATCGTATGACTGGCTTGGGCGGCCCGCGTGAAAAAATCACCAAAACCATCAGGCGTAAAACCGTCGTTCCCGAATTTTTCGCGTTCGAATTCGTATCCGAAGGTAAGCGTGTTGCCCGTGTTTGGCGTCCAGCGAAGACGTGCGTTCGCCGTTTGGATCTGGCCATCAAAGATGGTTGTCCCGTCGCTTTGAAATCCAACGCCGAGTGGGCCATTGATGTTGGTCCGGTTCGTTTTGAGTCCGGAATAATACGCCTGGACATCGAATTTCGAATTGAACGCGTGATTAAAGACGACCTGGCCGTTGAAGAAATCGCTGTCCTGAATTTTGTCCGGATCGTCTGCATCTGCGACGAAATTAACGCTCTCTTGGGCGTCGATGACGGTCGTGTTTGTCGGCGGAAGAATTCCAACCGCGTCCGGGTCAGAGTTTAGTCTTACAAAGGCATCGGAAAAGAAAAACCGCGCGGAGATGCTTGTGCTCAGCGTCGGTTTCGCGTCGAACCTTCCTTGCCAGTTTGTGTTCCTGGCATCGTCGTTGCCATCGATCCCCTTTGTAAAGATCGTACGTGACACTCCGGTATTCAAACCGTACTTCCCGTCGCTTGTTCCGTATGAAACATTGCCCCGAAAGCGTCCGAACCCGAGCCCGCCTCCGGCACCGGATATTTGTCCGTGCCATCCTAGTTGCGGAGTCGGAGTTTGGAAATCGATCGTTCCGCCAACAGCATTCGTTCCGTAAAGCGATGAGCCCGGTCCGCGAAGCACCTCGACGCGCGAAATACTCGTCAGCGTGAAATCGCTGATGAATGGCGATGCGTCACCGTTGATTGCTGTCGAATCGCGAAATCGAACTCCGTCGATCAGCACCGCCGTATCATGATTGCGCAAGCCGCGAGATTTTATAGTCGCAACGCGTCCAAATCCGCCAAGTTGCTGCACGCGAAACCCGGGAATCGTTCGCAGACTGTCCGCAAGCGTGATGTCTGCCCTATCACGCATCTCTCGACCGTCGATCACGTTGACGGTTTTTGAGACCTGCTCAACTGGCTGTTCGGCATCGGCTGAGATATTCACAGTTTCACGGATAAGAAGCGGAAATCGAGTTGCTTCAAGCGTTAAGCTCGTATTTGCTCCTGCACGCAAAGTGATTTCAATTAGTTGAACAGCACCCGATCGAGGAGCATTTTCATCACCATCCGTTGTAACCGTGTATCGGCCCGGCGGAACATTCTCAAACTTAAATTCGCCACTTTTATTCGCGACCGTCCGGTAAGTAACGCCATCGCTTTGGGAGGTTAGGATAACCGTGGCACCGCTTACAGGCACTCCTTTCTGTTCAACCCGCCCAACTAGCGTCGCGCCCTGCTGCTGTGGAAGAACCAGAGTCGTGAAAATACAAAGAACTCCAAATAAAAGTAAAACTCTCATCATTACTCCTCTTCTGCCCACACGCAGAATGGTTCAAGGCCAAGACAGAACGAGCGAAGTTCCAGACTCAACCAAACGTCGAATTTCGAATGACGAATTACGAAGGAGTTCGACATTCGTACTTCGACATTCGACATTGGCTTCACTGTTGCGTGGGCAGCGTCGGCTTTTCACCGAACTTCCTTCGCGTCGTTTGTCAAACATGTTCGGAGTTCCGCCTTTAGGCGGCAATGCCTGCTGAAGCAGGTACTCCAAACTAATAAACGGTCGTTACTCTCACTTTCCCGCTCGCCGGATTCTCGTCCAGCAGTACTTGTACGTCATAAACCTTGTCGATATTTGACTGCGTCAATACCTCTGACGGCTTCCCTTTAGCAAAGACCGAACCGCTTTTTAACATAATGATCTCGTCCGCAAACTCGGCCGTGAGATTCAGATCATGCGTAATAATGACCGATGCCGCGCCGTTTCCGCACCGTTCGCGGATCAGCCGAAACATCAACGCCTGATGTGCGAGATCGAGATTCGCCGTCGGTTCATCGAGAAGCAACACACGCGCTTCAGTCGCGATCGCCCGTGCAAGCACCACACGCTGACGTTCCCCGCCCGAAAGCTCGTTCATCAAACGTTCTTCAAATTCCGCGAGATGACATTCGTTCAACGCCGTTCGCGCCGCTTGAATGTCCGCGTCACTTTCCCAGCCGAACGCACGGCCGTGTACAAATCGCCCCGCCAAAACGAACTCCAACACGGTCACGGGAAATTTGGTTTCATTCTCCTGCGCGACAACCGCGATCGACTTAGCAATGTCGCGACGTGACAATTTCTGCAATGGCTTGTCATCAAGTTTGATATCGCCCGACGCCAAGGGGACCGAGCCATTTAACGCTCGGATCAGGGTTGTCTTCCCCGCTCCGTTGGGTCCAAGAAGGGCGATTATCCGGCCCTCGCGCAGATCGAATGAGACGTCACGTATAACTTCGCGAGCGTCATATTTGACAATAATGTCTCGAACTCTAAGCACTTTTTTTAGCCACAGAAGGCGCAAAATTCACAGAACAAATATGCGCATTTTGTGCTTTTTTTGTGGCTAATTCCTCCTCAACAAATAAATAAACATCGGTGCGCCGATCAGGGCTGTGATTGCACCTACCGGCAGTTCCCTCGGCGCGATCACCGTCCTTGCCACGGTGTCCGCCAGAACAACAAAGATCGCGCCCGCTATCGCCGAAAGCGGTACCACTAGTCGGTTATCACTGCCAATCGTAAGCCGAACAAGGTGCGGAACGATCAGGCCCACGTAACCAACCGATCCGCTTGCGGCGACCGCCGTCCCTACCAACAGACTTGCAAGCCCGAACACTATCAGCCGAACCCTGCCGATCTCAACGCCAAAATCCAATGCGTCACGTTCGCCCACCATCATCAGGTTTAGAGCACGCGCCTGCGATGACAGGAAGAGAGTTCCAATGATCGCCGCGACAAGTGTCATATAGAATCCGGGGTATGTAGCCTGGGAAAG
>DATFEW010000147.1:0-5340 GCA_035250805.1 Pyrinomonadaceae bacterium | reverse complement strand
GTTCGTCCTGCATTTTGCCACTGTTTGTCTTGCGGCATTCGTATTTCACGTCTACCGGCCGCTGAATCTCGGTCAGGATCTCGATCTTGCTATTCAGCTACTCGACGATGCGGCGTTCGCCTTTTTCGTTCCGTTGTTTCTTCACTTCTGTATCCGCTACCCGGTTCAAAGTGACGTATTTAACAAGCAGCGCTGGAAAACTTTGGGGCTCTATCTGCCCGCAGCGCTAATAACCTTCACGATCTACGTGTTGACCCTCGGGCAACTGATCCCGGCTCAAGAGGCTGCCGCCTACCTGCGTAATTTCACAGCAGCCTATGGTGCATTCCCGATACTGAACCAAGTGCTTCTGGTCCATTTTGTTGCTGGTGTGACGATAGGCGCAGGAGTGCTGGTCTGGCGGTTTCTGAGCAACAAGCAGCCGATCGTACGACAGAGATTGAAATGGGCCCTCTTTGGCACGATCGCCGCAGTGGTGCCCATCTTGGGAGTTCAGATCGCGAGGCGGTTTGTGTATCTTCCGGGGGATGACATTTTCACTGCGGCCCTCACCACTCTGCCGCTAGCGCTAATTCCTTTGAGTTTCGGACACTCGGTGGTTCGTTACCGCCTGATGGACGTCGACGTGGTCGTGAAACGGGCGCTCGTTTATGCGATGACTACGGTGGCGATCGCAATGCTGATCGGCGTTGTGGCTTTAGTATTGGTGCTCATATTAGGGGTCGACGCAAGCCTTTCGACCACGGAGAAGGTACTTCGTGCGTTGATCGCCATCATTGCAATGGCTGCGATCGTAATGCTCGGCGAACCGCTAAAGAATTTTCTGCAGGATCGAGCAAATCGGTTTTTCTACGGCGAACGTTACGATCTAAGGCAGGGTCTTCTGGATTTCGGACGAACGCTCTCCGCAACGACTGCTCTCGATCCGCTGCTCGACGGGTTGATCGATCGACTAAAGCAGGTCTTGGATGTCGAAAAGGTCGCGGTATTTATTGAGGACGAGCTGACACCATCGGGATTTCGGACGGCACGATCGATAGGCCTGAGTGAAAAGTTTAAGATTCCGACCGATTTCCGACAGATGATCCGAACCAAGTCCGCAGAGAACGGATTTGTGCGGGCGGATGAGTTTGAAATTAGCGATACCGAGCCGCCCAGTGCCGAGATGAATGGTAATTCACCCATCACGAGGCAGGAACTGCATTATTTTGTACCTTGTGTCGTCCGCAGTAAGATGGTGGCAGTGATCGGCTTAGGTCGGGCAAGTGATGGCTCTCTATTGTCGTCAGAAGACCTCGAGATCCTTCGTACGGTGTCGGGTTACATCGCTGTTGCCATCGAGAACAGCCGTCTCTATCAAGACCAGCGACGGCATACTGAAGAACTTGCCCTCTTGAAGGAATTCAACGAGTCCATCGTTGAATCCGTCAATGTTGGACTGCTCGCCGTCGACGAGGACGGCCGCATTACACGCTGCAATTCTACATTTGAGGAGATGATGGAATTGCCCCGCGAGGAGACGGTAGGCAAGCTTGTCGAAGAAGTGTTCGACGAAAGCTTTGCACTGAATCTGGCCAATGTTCTCGGCCAGTCCCGCTGGCACCTCACGGAAATTCGTAATGCTTACAAGCTGCATGCGTTCGACGCGCACGGCAGATCATTGATCTTAAACGTCGCCATCGCTCCGTTGCGTTCGATCTCCAATTCACAAACCGGTGCCATCGTCGTTCTGGAAAACGTCACTTCACGTGTCAAACTCGAAGAAACGCTGCAGCAGAGTGAAAAGCTTTCAAGTATCGGTTTGCTTGCCGCGGGCGTTGCACATGAAGTAAATACGCCGCTCACCGGGGTCTCGAGCTATACACAGATGCTCCTGAGCATGGTTCCGGAAACCGACCCGAAGCATGCACTTCTGCAAAAGATGCAGCGGCAGACAGACCGGGCAACCAACATCGTAGGCAATCTGCTCAATTTCTCGCGTACCGGAACCGCGATCGAGTCGGCAGAGATCGATATAAACAAGCTGCTGGACGACACACTTCAGTTGTTGGAACCGCAGTTGAGGAAGTCCAACGTAGCGATCTCAAAGAAATACTCGCAGACACCGGCCCGGGTCTTTGGGAACGGCGGCAAGCTTCAACAGGTATTTACGAATTTGATCCTCAACGCTCGTGATGCGATGCTGAGCGGCGGTACTATCACGCTGGAAACGTCCGCGAACGGCGGCAGCGAGGTGCAGGTCCTGGTTTCTGATACGGGCGAGGGGATACCGCCGGAGAACATCGGCCGCATCTTCGACCCGTTCTTTACGACGAAGGGTGTCGGAAACGGAACGGGACTGGGTCTCGCGGTTACATACGGTATCGTTCAGGAACACGGCGGGACGATCGAAGCCCAAAGCCGTGATGACGGAACCACGTTCTCTCTTTCATTTCCTGCAATAGATCGTCGTCGCCAAAGAGCCGTTAGCTAACTTACCGTCTGCGCATTTCGCACCACTCTCACTGCAAAAATCGAAACAATTAACGCTGCCGTCATAATGGCGGAGGCTGCAAAGAAAGTCCGTGTCACTGTCAGGTCGTCGATGCGGTTGACGGAATTATTCAATAGGATGCCGCCGACCATAGGCCCGATCGCGCGCGCCAGGCTCGCCCCGGACTGCATTATCCCAAGACGTGATCCTTGCTCGTGCTCGGCCGTTATCTTCGAAACCAGGCTGGTAAGCGATGGTGATGCCATTGCGTTTCCAATGGATAGGACCGTGCAACATCCGAGCAGCGCGATGAGTCCGCCTTGCACAGGCCCGATGAAAGGCATCACGAACAAACTTACTGCCATAAGAAAGCAACCGATACACGCGAGTACGGCCTCACCGATACGCCTTACGAGGAACCCGAATAACAAACCCTGCCCTATCACGGACATCATGCCGACATATGCAAAAAGATATCCGTTCTGCTCCGCCGTATAGCCATAACGAAAGGCGGTAAATAGCACGAACGCATATGTCATGATCGAAAACGCCGTAATGAGCAAAAAGTAAACGAGATTGAGCGTGCCGAATTGCGGTTCCTTCAACGATTCGATCAGTGGGCCTAGCTTATTTGTACCGCGTACAGCCGCCTTTCTTTTTTCTGGTTTTAGTGATTCCGGCAGGAAAAAATAAAGCGCGATCGCGTTAGCCAATGACAAGACGGCGGCACAATAGAATGGAACATGAACGCCGTATTTGCTCAAAATGCCGGCGATAGCGGGCCCGAGAATAAAACCCAACCCGAACGTTGCGCCGAACAGGCCCATGCCTCTTGCGCGATTTTCTCGGGTCGTCACGTCCGCTATATAGGCCTGTGCCGTTGAGATGTTAGCCCCTGTTATCCCGCCAATTATGCGTCCGAGGAAAACGAGAAAAAGCGTGTTCGCGAAGCCGATAACAAAATAGCCGAGCGCCGATCCCAGAATGCTTATAAACAAGATCGGCCGTCGCCCATACTGATCCGAGAGCCGGCCCAGCATAGGCGAAAATATAAACTGCATTAACGAATAGACGGCGAAGAGCGCGCCGATCTCTATCGGCGAAGCGTTGAACGGGTCGGTCTCCGCATAGAATGGCAAAATAGGGATCACCATCCCAAAACCGATCAGATCGATAAAAACCGTTACGAAGATGATGATGAGCGGCGGCGTGAAAAACTTGTCGTTGCTTTGTTTTTTCTCAGGTTCTCCAGGTTCAAATGCCATGGTCGCTTCTTCGTTCTGCTTCGAGGCTAAACCCTCAATGTAGTAAGATATCGAAAATTAGAACGATAGCATCTGAAGCTACGAACTCGAAAGAATGAGTGGAAAATTCATCGCCAGCCTGCTGCTTTTTGTCCTTGGTTTTACATTTTCGTGCCTTGAATCGAGGGCCCAAGCGAACCGTACGTCGACGACCAAAAAACCGATCCCCGCTGCCGAGGCGGCCCCGGAGATCGGCTTTACTGTTTCGATGTCAAAGCCGTCGACTCACCTGCTCGAGATCGAAATGCATTTGAAATGGCCCGAGGGACGCAAGGTCGTGGACCTGAAAATGCCTGTCTGGACGCCCGGCAGTTATCTGATCCGCGAGTACGCACGACATGTGCAGGATTTCAAAGCTCTGGATGCCAAAGGGGCTGCTCTAAAGTGGGAAAAGATCAATAAGAACACCTGGCGGATATCGGGCGACGACCAGAAAGAGTTCGTGGTGACGTACAGCGTATACGCAAACGAGCTGACCGTGAGGACCAACGAGCTAAATGACTCACACGCTTTTTGGAATAATGCGGCGCTTTTGATGTATCCGGCCGGTCATCTCGGCGCACCATCACAGATAACCGTAAGGCCTTTCGGGAAATGGAAGGTTGCGACCGGGCTGCCGCCGGTCACCGGTAGGGAAAACATTTTCAAAGCCGAAAACTTTGATGTTTTGTACGATTCGCCGTTCGAAGTGAGTGATTTCGTCGAAACTACTTTTACAGTTCGCGGTGTGCCGCACAGGATCGTGATCACCGGCGAAGGGAATTATGACCTAAAGCAGATGGCTGTGGACGCCAGTAAGATCGCCGAGGAAGGCGCGAAGATTTTTGGAAGCTTACCGATGGAGAATTATCTCTTTATCCTGAATCTTCGCGGTGGTGGCGGGCTTGAGCATTTGAATTCGACCGCGCTGCAGTTCAATCGCTTCGGATTTAGGCCGAGGTCGCAGTACATCCGGTTTCTGAGCCTCGTAGCTCACGAATATTTTCACCTATGGAATGTAAAAAGGATACGGCCGGATGCTCTCGGGCCGTTCGATTACGAAAATGAGAACTACACCAAACTTCTATGGGTTGCTGAGGGAGTTACAGCCTATTACGAGGGACTTTTACTTGAAAGGGCCGGGTTCATCACGGACCAGGAATTTCTCAATGGGAAATCTGACCTCATTCGCGATCTTCAAACCCGTCCCGGCCGTTTTGAGACGAGTCTCGAAGAGGCGAGCATGGACGCTTGGATCAAGTACTACCGTCCCGACGAAAACTCGATAAACAACCAAATTTCCTATTACGACAAGGGTGAGATCGTAGGGATGATGCTGGATATCGAGATACGCACGCGGTCAGCGGGAAAGGGCTCGATGGACGACGTCTTGAGATATCTTTACGACGAATACTTCAGGAAGGGGCGCAATTACACTCCTGAGGAATTTCAGAAGGCAGCGGAAAAAGCCGCCGGTGTCTCACTCGAAGATTTCTTCTCAAAGTACGTTCGGGGCGAGGCTGAGATCGATTACAACGCGATCCTGGGCGGGATCGGCCTGCAGTTGACTCGGACCGAGCCGAA
>DATFEW010000143.1:0-7303 GCA_035250805.1 Pyrinomonadaceae bacterium | reverse complement strand
CCGCCCAATGCTGTACGGGACGTCGAAGGAATTTCTTTTACAATTCGGCCTCAAAGATCTGACGGAGCTTCCATCCATCGAAGACTTCGAAGATCTTGTTCAGTAGTATCAACCACAAAGGCACGAAGGACACAAAGTTCATTCTTGAGACTCTTTGTGACTTTGTGCCTTTGTGATGCAATTCATCTAATGCGGGAAAGACTCCAAAAGCTAATCTCCCAAGCAGGCATCGCCTCGCGCCGAGCGGCTGAAGAACTGATCAAGGCCGGCGACGTTTCTGTTAACGGCGAAACGATCACGGAACTTGGTACAAAAGCAGATCCAGAAACTGATCACATAAAAGTCCGTGGGAAGCTTATCAATTCCGCGCTCAAGAACCGTGAGAACGTATACATCCTTCTGAATAAACCTAAAGGCTACCTATCAAGCGTGTCTGATCCAGACGGCCGAAATCTCGTAACTGATCTCGTAAAAGGTCACGGGAAGCTGCATCCTGTCGGGCGTCTCGATTTCAACACCGAGGGCTTGATCATCCTGACAAACGACGGAGCGTTTACAAATGCGGTCACGCGTTCGAAACGCATTCCCAAAGTTTATCTTGTGAAGGTAAAGGGAATTCCCACTCCTGTCGCGATTCGAAAGTTGACCCGGGGTGTACGGCTGGAAGACGGCTTCAAAACCGCCCCCGCGGATATCAAAACGCTAAAGCCGACGGACAAGAATGGATGGTACGAGGTCACGCTGTACGAAGGGCATAATCAGCAGATACGCAAAATGTTCGATGCGATCGGGCATTCAGTGGTTAAGTTGAAACGTGTTTCGATCGGCGAGGTGCGAGATGAAAGCCTGGCTGTAGGGAGGTCTCGCCCACTGTCGCCAGGGGAGGTAGGTTCGCTCTTGTCTACTACGCCCGTCCGATCAAAGCGCGGTGCTCGACCATCAGGCAAAGATCCTGCACGACCTTGATGCCCGCCTTCGCGAAGGTTTCGGCTACATCATCATTTCTGATTCCTAGTTGTATCCATACCGACCTTGGCTTTGCATCGAGGATCTCGTCGGTATGTCTTGGAATGTCGAGCGGCCGGCGAAATACATTGACCATATCGATCTCGCCGGGAACGTCGCGCAGATCGCGATAGACCTTCTCGCCCAGGATCTCGGTTACGTCCGGATAATAAACCGGAACCGGGATTATCTCGTAACCCGCATTCCGCATATAGTTCGATACATAAAACGCCGGCTGTCCGCCGTGTGTTTCCGGCTTGATTCCCAGCACGGCGATCCGTTTGGTCTCGCTTAACACTTCGGCGATCTGCTTATGCGACGTAATTAGATTCGATCTCCAGTCCATTGACTCATATTACCCGTTTTTCGAAGCAGAATGTTGCTATATGGTCTGCATTATGTGAGCATAACAATTATTTATATCTTATGAATTTTGAACTAAACGAAGAACAGCTTCAGATCAAATTTAGCATCCGTGAATTTGCGGAGAGCGAGATACGGCCGCACGTGATGGAATGGGACGAATCCCAACATTTTCCCGAGGAACTTCGTCCCAAACTTGCCGAACTTGGCCTGATGGGGGCCTTGTTTCCAGTGGAATACGGCGGCGCCGGTATGGGGTATGTTGAGTATGCGACGATCATCGAAGAATTGGGGCGCGTTTGCGGCTCGGTCGCCCTGTCGGTGGCGGCGCATAATTCGCTGTGCTCGAACCACATTTACATGTTCGGCAGCGAAGAGCAAAAACAAAAGTATCTCGTTCCTCTTGCCCAAGGCGAGTCCTTCGGCGCATGGGGATTGACCGAATCGCAGGCCGGCTCGGATTCAGCCGGGACCCGCACAAGCGCTGTCCGCTCGAATGGGGGCTGGAAGGTTAACGGCTCGAAGAATTTCATCACACATGCGATCGCCTGCCAGACCCTGGTAGCGGTCGCGGTTACCGATAAACCGAAAGGGAATCGCGGCATTTCTGCATTCATTTTTGATAAGTCGATGGAAGGCTTCCGGTCGGACAAGAAAGAGAATAAGCTCGGAATGCGTGCGTCCGAAACTGCGTCGGTCGTTTTCGAAGATTGCTACGTGCCGGACGAGAACCGTCTCGGAAATGAGGGCGAAGGGTTTCTCCAGGCGATGCAGGTCTTGGATGGCGGACGTATCTCGATCGCCGCGCTCTCTGTGGGAATCGCTCAGGGCGCTTATGAGGCCGCCGTGAAGTATTCGAAAGAGCGGCAGCAGTTCGGAAAGCCGATTTCGGAATTTCAGGGGATACAGTTCAAACTCGCCGACATGGCTACACAGATCGAATGCGCAAGGCTTCTCACTCTGCAAGCCGCCGCTATAAAAGATGCCGGCAGGCCGGTTACACAAAAGTCGGCGATGGCGAAACTTTATGCTTCCGAAGCAGCGGTGCGGGTTTCGGAGGAATCCGTGCAGATCCACGGCGGGTACGGCTACACAAAGGATTACCCGGCTGAAAAGTACTGGCGGGATTCAAAGCTATGTACGATCGGGGAGGGAACCTCGGAAATTCAGCGGCTCGTCATCGCCAAGCAATTGTTAAGAGATTAATCCGAAATAACGAATAAAAACGAACAACGAAAAGTGAAAACAAACGCTATTTATTCTCAGGATCACTTATATTTACTATTGGTTGTTCCCTGTTTCACGTTGCATTTATGAAACGACCGCGCTATGATGGCTTTCCGATAAAAACCAACCAGAGGAGAGACTCTTATGACTTCAAGCAGCGCAGCCACCTCCCGGACTCTCAGTTCCGCTTTGATCGCTGAAATGGAACAGGAAGCGAAGACGACCCGTGCGTGTCTGGAACGCATACCAGCAGATAAATTTGACTGGAAGCCTCACGAAAAATCGATGAAATTCGGCCAACTTGCCTCGCACATAGCCGAGATGTTCGGGTGGACGCCACCAAGCCTCCAGCAGCCGGAACTCGATTTTTCGAAGATGGATTACAAGCCGTTTGAGCCTAAAACCACCGAAGATTTGCTTGAATTCTTCGACAAGAATGTCGCTGAGGCTATCGATGTGTTGAGAAATACAGGCGATGAAGTATTTCTCGAAGACTGGACAATGCGTAACGGCGAGAAAGTATATTTCACAATGCCCAAAGCTGTAGTAATGCGGTCTTTCGTGCTGAACCACATCGTACACCACCGTGGGCAGCTTTCTGTGTATCTGCGGCTTAACGACATTTCGGTGCCAGCGATCTATGGGCCGTCGGCCGATGAAGGGTCGATGTAATGAAGTGAAAAGCTAAAAGCGAAAAGTGAAAACCGGAAAGAGGCGAGTTGATGACTCGCCTTTTGTTTTCAGTATTTCTGATGCGAAGATAGTGTTTCGTTTTCGATGCTGATTGAAGGGACGGAAAAGGTATTTGACGGTGAACCTCGATCAATTGCGCGGGCCATCACACTTGTCGAAAATGGCGGTGACGGTGCCGCAGAGTTAATGAAAGCGGTTTTTCCCAAGACGGGAAAGGCAACGGTCGTTGGCATTACGGGTGCGCCGGGCGCCGGTAAGTCGACCCTGGTCGATAAACTTGCGCTTCACTATAAGGACAGGGGTCAGCGGATCGGGATAGTCTGCGTCGACCCCTCGAGCCCGTTTTCCGGCGGGGCCATCCTAGGCGACCGCATTCGAATGGCGACGCTCGGACTCGACAAGAACATTTTTATTCGTTCGATGGCGACACGCGGCAATCTCGGCGGCCTTTCGCGTGCGACTGTCGATGCCGTGGCGATACTTGACGCGGCGGGCTTTGACAAAGTGATCGTTGAGACGGTCGGCGTCGGCCAGGACGAGGTCGAAATCGTAAAGACTGCGGATGTTTCGGTAGTGGTTCTGGTTCCCGGGATGGGCGACGATATTCAGGCGATCAAGGCGGGCATTATGGAGATCGGCGATGTTTTTGCCATTAACAAAGCCGATCGCGAAGGCGTCTTGAGGACACAAAAGGAACTTGAGGCCTTGCTCTCGCTCGCACACAGGCCAGATATGTGGAACCCGCCGATCGTTAAAACTATTGCCACCGAGAATAAGGGTATCGAGGATCTTTCCACCGCCGTCGAGGCCTATGTAGAGTTTCAGCGTTCTGGTTCCGGCAACAGCGACCGGCGGCAGGCGATTGCCCGCTGGCGATTAACCGAACTGTTACAGGAAAGGCTGCTGTCAGACCTATTAAGCCGAAATGGCACGGGCGATAAGCTGGAAAAGCTGTCGGCTGAGATCGCGGAAAAGCGAATAGATCCGTACTCGGCTGTCGAGGAGTTACTAAAGGCATGAAGATCAACCATCTCGGAATCGCAACAAAAAGCATCGACAACGCCCTCAAATTCTGGAATGACGCCCTTGGGCTTGAAAATATTCATACAGAAGTTGTCGAGGATCAAAGCGTCCGGGTCGCCATGCTCCCGATCGGTGAGAGCAGGATCGAGCTGCTTGAACCGACAAGCGACGACTCTCCGATAAGCAAATTCCTTGAAAAACGCGGCGGCGGCATTCACCATATCGCGGTCGAGGTCCACGACATAAACGCTGCACTTGCAAAACTTAAAGAAAAGGGTATGCGTTTGATAGATGAAAACCCGCGTATCGGGGCGGAGGGCTGTCTTGTCGCTTTCGTCCACCCATCTTCTGCAAACGGGGTCCTACTCGAATTGGTGCAAACCACCTGAATGAAGAAAGCATCTTAGGGGATTCGAGACGGTTTTGATAATATAACCGTTTGATTTTCATACAATATCTTTGAGAGGAGTTTGTTTTGAGCAGTTTAACTAAGGGTCTGATCCTATTACTCGTCATTCTTGGCATTGGTGCCGGGCTTGTGTTTTGGAAGAACAACACCGCCCACGGCTCGGCGTCATTCAACACCATTAGCAAAGAGGAGATCGAGTTGCTTCTCACTGACGTTGCAAAGACCAATCCGATGGCTCTCAAACGTCTTGCCGAAGACGAAGAGATGAAGAAGCAGCAACTCGAAAGCCTGAAGCAGCTTATGGCCCTTGCCAGTGAAGCTCAGCGTGAGGGGCTTACTAACGAAAAGAATAACAAGGCCGAGCTTGAGAACATTCGTGAAGAGGTCATCGCGGTAAATTATGACCGCGAGATGAATAAGGACAAGGGCCCGATGCCGCCGTTGGGATTCATCGGCGAGGACCGCGTGAAACAGTTTTGGGGTGAAGGCGAGCACCAGCCGGTAGGGTGGTGGGCATCAGTCAAGGAGAAGTTAGGATTCGGTAGAAGGCAACATGAGCTAGAGTTCGAAAAGTTCCTTGAAACGAAGCTTGCGATGCTCGCCGAGCAGAACCCGAAGATGAAGGACCGTAAGCTGACAGATGAAGAGCGTCAGCAGGCACGCGATTTCTATGCGAAACTCGCGATCTACAATGAGGAATACGAGGACAAGCTTGCCAAAGGCGAGATCCCAAAGGAATTGCAGGACAAGATCGGACTTCAGACCAAGCTCCAGCAGGCACAGTTTTTGGCACGGATCTATTCCGCGAAGATGGCAGAGCGGCTAAAGGTGTCGGATGAGGAGGTCGCAAAGTATATTGCGGATCATCCTGAGCTTGGAACCGCCGAAAAGCGTGCCAAAGCCGAAGAGGTTCTTAATCGTGCGAAAGCGGGCGAGGACTTTGCAAAGCTGGCGAATGAGTTTTCCGAAGATCCGGGCAACAAGGATCCCAAAGGTGAACTTCAAGGCGGATTCTACGGCAACAACACGAAGGGCAAGATGGTTCCGGCATTTGAAGAAGCCGCTTTAGCACTCGAACCCGGTCAGATCACGCAAAACCTTGTTGAGACAGATTACGGATATCACATCATCAAGCTCGAAAAAAAGGGTGTAAGCGAAGACCCGAATCTAAAAGGCCAGGAGACGTATGATGTTCGTCACATCCTGATCTCGACCGGTGTTAAGGATCCCGAGAGCCCGTTCGGCGGTGAAAAGCCGGTGAAACTCTTTGTCAGGCAGAAGCTTGAGAATGAAAAAGAGAAAGCAGCGTTAGAGGCGATCATTGCACGCAACAATATTACCGTTGCTGAGGTTTTCGACATCCCGCAGGTCAGTGATGAGCAGATCCAGGAGATGATGAAGAATCAGCAGCGGGGCAGTGAGCTTGGAGGAGACGATGGGCCGCCACCGCCGCCGCCGGCGAAGCAGCCCGCGAAGGACAAATAGATCTTACACATTAGTTGTAAATGGGGGATGGAAAATTTAAGATTTTCCATTCCCTTTTCTTTTATGGAAATAGGCGACTACAGATTTGAGGTAGTTCCGGACACCGAGTTTTGGCTCGACGGCGGTGCGATGTTCGGTGTAGTGCCCCGTGTTCTATGGGAGCGTGTCACGGAACCGGACGAGAAGAACCGCGTTCGCCTGAACATGAACTGTGCGTTCATCGAGACGCGTGACGAACGCATTCTGATCGACACCGGGATCGGTGAAAAATGGACCGACAAAGAATTGTCTATGTACGGCATCGCCCGGCAGCAGCCCTTTGCAGAGACGCTGAAAGAGGTCACCGGCTATGGCTCGGAAGACATCACGATCGTAGTAAATACGCACCTGCATTTTGATCACGCTGGTGGGAACACCGACCGAAGCCAGGGTTCGGCGGTCGGCAGCCAGTTTCCTAATGCCCGATATTTCGTTTCGGCCCGCGAGCTTGAGCATGCCGAATCTCCGAACGAACGTGAGCGTGCCAGCTATCGCCCTGATGACTGGAAGCCGTTAAAGGAAGCGGCCCGGCTTGTGCTGAAGCCGGACACATATGAGGTGGTCCCGGGCCTCAGGATGCAAACGATATCCGGCCATTCAAAGACGATGCAGACGTGGCGGCTCGATGCCGGTGACACCACGATATATGGTTTTGCCGATCTCATCCCCACGCGGCACCACCTGCCCTTAGCGTGGATAATGGGCTACGACCTCCTGCCCGCCGATACACTCGAATTCAAAAAGGCGATCATCCCCGAGGCCGTCTCCGGCCAATGGCTGTGCCTCTTCTACCACGACCCCGACACCCCGCTCTGTAGGCTCATCGAGGATGATGATGGAAAGGTCCGGGCTGTCTCTGTCGGAACGCGGGGATCACTGCCCGCCTGAGCACGCAGTGTGAAAAGCTCTCTTCGTGCTTTTCACTCAAGCGGGCACGGATGCCCGCGTTCCGGCCTTGTGCCCGCCTTTGGGCACGTTTGCTTTTCACGCAAGATTGGGTTTCAATGTGCCGAATGGAAGGGAGGAATCTTGCACTGATTGTTGTCGCTATAGCGATAT
>DATFEW010000142.1:0-7709 GCA_035250805.1 Pyrinomonadaceae bacterium | reverse complement strand
AAGCCAGGCAAAATGGTAGGACAAGGGCCGGGCTCTGCTATGGGACATACAGGTAGCGGAACAGAAAACTATACGCTTACGCCGATACCGCCGTGCAGCTAAAGGAATATTCGATATGAAAAACTTGATCTTTTTTGCGGTGCTCATCTTCGCAGTAACAACCGCTGCACAAGAAGCGACCGTTCTTGCCGAGCCTCGCCATATTGTCGTCGACAGCAGGGACAATGTTTTCGTGACGCGAAAGTATGGCCTGGTGAAGATCGCGCCCGATGGCACGATCACAGACCTTTCAAAACAGGGGCCGGTCATTGGCGGCATGGACCGCGTCTGGCATGATCTGATCATCGATTCGAAGGACAACATGTATGCCCACGACGGCAAGGAGATCTACAAGATCGTCGTGTCGAGGGACAACATCGTCACGCTGACGAGGTTCGCCGGTCAGCAATGGAGTTACAAACTCGAAGACGGCCCGCTCGCGACGGCCGGTATCAATTCGATCGGGCTGATGGCGGTCGATAAGAACGACAACATTTATTTCACCGACAGCGCGGACAAGATAAAGGATGTGATCGGCACGAACTTCGTTACGGACAATTTCACCTTGAGTGAGTCCGCGAAAAAAGTCGAGAAGAAGAACAGGAAGGCTTTTAACGTCATTCGCAAGATCAGCCCGGATGGAATCATCTCGACGCTAAAAACACCGGACGGGAAATTTATCCTCCCGAATCAGATCAGCGGAATGGCGATCGATCTGCAAGGGAATATTATTTTTGGCTCGTACAGCTTCGGCCGTTTCATCGGGAAGATCGATGTCGTCACCGGCGCGATCACACTCGTCGCCGGCCAACCTTACAAGCGCGAATGGTGTCCGGTATACACGCAAGGCCCGATCGCGGCTGCGGAGTTCGTCGAGCCCGAGACAATTATCGTGAACAAGAAAGGCGAGATACTTTTTACCGATCAGCGCATTAACCGTGTGATCAAGATCGCGGATGGAAAAGTATCGACGCTCGCCGGAGGCAACATCATCGATCCTTGTTCGGCAAATATTGCCGGCCGCTCGCAGGAAGGAAATCGCGACGGCAAAGCGTTGACCGCGCTATTCCACGGCGCGAGAGGGATGGCGTATGACAGCAAGGGAAATCTCTACATTACCGATACGTCTAACCATTCGGTGCGAAAGCTCTCGCCGGACGGAATCGTCAGTACGTTCGCTAAACGATAACAATTCGAAACCGAAGCGAGCACCCGTTTCATACATAATACACTTGACAATGCGTGCAATCTTTTGATACGTTTGTTTTCGGATGACGTTCTTTGAACATCCGAAGACACTGAGCAGATCAGAATTTTCCCGTAGCGGGACAGTGGGACAGTGGGACAAACAGGAGAATTTATGAAAACAGGCGCTACATTTTCCCTTCCCTCGGTGTATTACCAGTAGAACCATAAGGGGTTGCAAGGCATGCTAAAATAAGGCTAATCCCCTCTCCTCCGGAGGTTTTCAGAAAATGAGAAAGGCAGTATTTGTCCTGTTGCCTGTTTTGTTCGCCTTGGCCTACATCGGCGCGGGAGCGCAGAGAGTTCGTCTTCCATTTCCTCCTGTTAGCCCGACACCTACGCCAACTCCTCGGCCCTCACCGACCCCTACGCAGAGGGTTCAGCCTTGTCCAAGGATCACCGTCCAGCCCCAATCGGCACGGACCGTCCGTGACGGCCAGCCGGTTTCATTTGCAGCCAACATTTCAGGCGGCGATCCGAAGGTAGTACCCACGCTGCTTTGGAACGTCTCGGGCGGTTACATAAAAGACGGACAGGGGTCACGGCAGATCCAGGTTGATTCCACCGGGGCGGGCAGCACTCACGACCGCGAGCTTAAAGCCGAGATCTGGGTCGGGGGCTATGCTCCTGAGTGCTCGTCGGTCCAGGCGTCGGCAAGCGTGAAGATCATCCCGCCGGCGATGAAATTCGGCGAATTCGGCGAGCTTCCGCCTAAATCTGTTTCGGAAAATCTTGACGCGCTGGCTAGTTTCCTGTCGCAGTCTGAGGACAGTCTATATCTAATAGCCTACGCCGGCAGAAAAAGCGAGCGCGGATTTGCCTTCAATGCGATCAGGAAAATGAAGGAAGAACTCATCGCCGACGGCATTGCTCCCCGGCGGATAATTGCGATGGATGGCGGATTTCGTGAGGAACCGCTCTTTGACTTCTGGGTTGTACCTCGTGGAGCAGAACCCCCGCGGCCGTCGCCGACCGTTAATCGGAATGAGATCGTGTATCCTTCAGCGACGCGGCCACGAAAGCCCAGTTGACCGGTACCAGGAATATTTCTTTGATCCTCTGCCGAAGCCGGCATTTATACGGCCCGCCCCCTCGAAGGGCATGGAATCTATCTGCTGCGAACCGTGGCGGCGTATTTCTCCCTTATGGCAATCGTATGGTTTTCTAAGGGGTTTGGCGCCGCGACTCCACTCTCATCGCTATGGGCGTCCAAAAATACCGTTAAATGCCTTATTGTGCAGTTACTTCCCTCACGGCCGTATTTGAATGATCTGTGGATAGCTTAGATCTCGCAAACGATTGCCTCTCACGCTTCAACATTCGCAAGTAAATTCGTGCTATTATTTCGATACCACACCCCGGAGGTCCACCAAAATGAGAAAGGTATTTGTAATAGCACCCGTGCTGTACGCTACGCTTTCGCTCGGAACTGCCGCGCAGCAGCCCGCGAATCCAGCACAGAGACCTGCCCCGCCGGCCGACACCGCTCCGGCGTCGGCATGCCCGAAGGTCGACGTGCAAACGCCTACACCCCAAAACGTTCGAGACGGCCAACCTGTAATGTTTGTCGCGAATATTACCGGCGGCGATCAAGGCGTCATGCCTACGATCGTGTGGAACGTTTCGGCCGGTTCGATCAAAGATGGCCAAGGCACGCGCCGTATCGAAGTCGACTCCACTGGCGCCGGCGTCGACCGACAGATAATCGCAGACCTTTGGATAGGCGGATACGCTCCGGAATGCACGAGTCAAGCGACCGCCAGGATCAAGGTCGTGGGTCACGCGGCCAAAGTCGACGAATTCGGGGAATTGGAACCTGAGAAAGAAAACGAACGGCTCGCAAATGTAGCGGCCAGTGCATTGCAGTCGAACGATAATGTTCACCTAATTGCCTACGCAGGCCGCACTAACGTACGTGGGTACGCAGGTACTGCACTCAGACGCATAAGAACGCATCTTACAACCCTAGGGATCCCTGCCCAGCGCATAGGAGCCGTCGACGGTGGGTTCAGAGAAACACCCGCATTTGAGGTCTGGATCGTGCCCGAAGGCGCCGAAACCCCTCGTCCGTCTCCGACGGTCGATCGGAAGGAGATCACCTTTCCGAGTTCAACCCAGGTGAGAGCAACACCACCGATCAGGAGCGGCCCGGCGAAAAAGCCATAGCATATTAGGAAAACTGAATGTTATCCAGATAACACACCAGTTCTTTATATTTCGATAATCTCACCGCTGAAGTACTCAATTGAGGAGGAATCGAAATGGCAGAGGAAAATGGGAGCGGGGCTGGCGTAGCAAGCAATTTTGTTTGGGCATTTGCCCTAATATTGATCGTTTTGATCGTAATGGGCGCCCTTTTTTATGGCGGTTTTTTAAGCGGGAATAAGAAGACCGCGGTCGATGTTAACGTATCGGTTCCGGCCCGCTGATCGCAAGATAAATTAGCTTTTTTTAATGCCTCGGGTGCAGAAACCCGAGGCGTTTTTATGACCCGGGCTTCGAACAGTCGAATGTCAGGACGACAAAAGTCTTTACATCACCTGCCAATTGCAAATATCATTGAACCGATCCGATGTATTTCGAAATGAGGCTGGAACGGCCACGGTTTTGAGGTGGCCGCTGCGCGTTTACTCATCCAGCGAATTCATTAACAAGGAGAAGAACATGGGAAGAACGAAAAGTTTGCTTGTTGCATTATTTGTTATCGGCTTTCTGTCCGCGGGAGCCGGTGTGGTTTCCGCTCAGCGCTGGGAGGATCTCGGAACGAAAGACGTTTCTGATCGGCCCGAGTCAGACGAGATCGACGTCAGGTCATTCGAGGGCCAGCTACGACGAATCAGGTTTTCAACTGCGCAGGCGCCGGCCCGCTTTTATCTCGCAAGGATCATTTATCGTAGTGGCGAAAGGCATTACATTCCGATGGGTGGTCAGCTGGTTCAGCCCGGCGGCTACACGCGGCAGTATGACCTTCGAGGAAACGACCGCTACATCAAGAACATACATATTTTTGTTGAAGCCGCGGGACGTCCCGGACAGATAGCGAAAGTTACTGCCTGGGGTTTGCAATAGACTTCGTCGATCATTTCTGATCGAAGTTTGGTGCGTTGGGAAGAATGCGCATTCCAGCCTGGATTTTGTAGATCATACTCACAAAAGGCTTTACAACGGGAGTTTGCACGATTATCATTAGCGCGTTCCAACGAAATTCAATTCTTTGAGGGAGGTTATGTTCATATGTTTAAGCGACTAGCTATAGCTTCGTTTATTGTCTTTATGTTTGCCGCGGGTGCAACGGTCACGTCGGCACAATGGCGAAATCTCGGCGTAAAGGAGGTTACCGATCGGGCCGAGGAAGACACGTTTCACATTTCTTCTGCTCGAGGTCAATTTAGAAGGCTTCGATTCCGCGTCGGGCGGAACCCGGTCCGGATCGAGCGCATGCAAATAAATTATGTCAGCGGCGAATCGGATGAAATACCAGTTAGAAGTCTCATCGGTGCGAACCGATATTCACGGACCATCGATGTAGAGGGTAGACGTCGCTTTATTCGGAATGTGAAATTCTGGTGGGAAGCAGCTAGTCTTGGGCGTCGAAGCACCACTGTTACGCTGTTCGGCCGCAGATAGTCCGAAAAGAAGAAGAACGTTCACTTGGTGCGGCGTTTCACATCTGATGCGTCGCATCTTACTTAGATCCCTTCACGATTGGCTATTTGGCGCGTTGTCCCGCCAGGATTTCGAACCACCATCAGATTATGAAATTCATACTTGCACCAATGGCGTTTGTAGCTGCCGTGATGCTCTGTAATCTCGGAGATTCTTCCCGGGATGAGCGTCCGCCAACGAACCAGGCGCAGCAGCAACGGCCTGCATTCGATAAGAACGCGGTGCGGACCGAGCTTACAAATCTGGCCAACGATCTCACAGACGCTGCGGCAAGAGGGGATATTACGTTCATTGCAAACAATACCACTGATGATTTCGAGCTGACCGACGTAGATGGAAAGGTCCAGAACAAGAACAGAGCGTTGGCTGGTATCAAGGAAGAAAAATCGGTGAGGTCGTGGGCGATAACCGATATTGAGCTCGCCAGTGCGGACGAACAATCCGCTGTGCTGCGATACGTACTAAATATTACGTTAAAGTCGGGTCAGAGCGGACGGGCGCGTACGATCGATAACTACGTAAAGCAAAATGGAAAATGGCTCCTGAAATCAGAGCAGCAAACTATAATCAAGTAAAACATTGAAGGGCGCGTTCGCGCCCTTCGCCGATCCAGGTTGGAGTATTATCCGGCCGTTAAGTTGCCGTGGTAGTCCCGCCGCGGCCAAATATCAATCGGACGATTATCAGCAATAGGATCGCACCGACGATCGACATGATCCAACCCACTGCGTAGCCCTCGCCGGCCCAAAATGTACGAGCGATCCACCCGCCCAGAAAAGCACCGGCGATACCGAGCAATGCGGTGAGTATCCACCCGAGCGGCCCAGCTGGAAAAGCCTCCCTTCCAGGCATTAGAAATCTTGCAAGAACACCAACTATGAGTCCAATAATTAGGTTCCAAAATAGGCTCCCGATATCCATACGTTTCTCCTTTTTGAAAAAGCCTTAGTTCTTGTCCCGTAGGTAAATTATTACTACAAGTCATCTCAAACTACAAGGAACGTGACTTCCTCGTTATTCCATGTCGGTGATCTGATGCCGTTTCAAGATCCCGTACAACCGCGGTCGATAAATACCCAACAGGTTTGCAGCCGCCTGCTTGTTTCCGCCCGTCCTTCGAAGAGCAGCGACCGCTATACTCCTCTCGACCTGGTCGAAAACATCTTTGCGTTCCGCGCCTTCAGCGATCTCAGGCAGACGATCAACGATCATTCTTCCCGTTGTCTCGAAGACCGTCGAATCGTCAAGGTCATCAAGGCCGTGTTCATTCGCAGAATATTCTCGAATCGGAATTTCCAGATTTGTCTCTTCAAAAGATCCGTTCTCTCCGGCAGGAAGATCGAGCTTGTCGATCACGCCATCTCTCGATAAAAGTACCGCACGTTCGATAATGTTCTGTAACTCGCGAACGTTTCCGCGCCAGTGGTATTGGAGCATCCGGTCATAACACCGCTCAGAAAAACCAGCATTTGGCCGTTCGTATTTTTCCGCATACTGCCTCAAAAAATATTCGGCAAGGATCGGCACATCTTCCATTCTCTCCCGTAAAGGAGGAATTCGAATTTCGATCGTGTTGATCCTGTAATAAAGGTCCTCCCGGAGTGCACCATCATTTATTGCCTCAAAAGGCTCACGGTTGGTCGAGCATACAAGCCGGAAATCAGCATCGCGCATTTTCTCGCTGCCAACCGGCTGATAAGCCTTTTCCTGCAGCACGCGCAATAGTTTTGGCTGGAGGTCAAGCGGCATTTCCGCGATCTCGTCGAGGAGCAAACTTCCCTTGTTGGCTTGGCCTATAAATCCCGTCTTGTCCGAATTGGCACCGGTGAAAGCCCCCTTTACGTGACCGAACAACTGTGATTCGATCAGCTCCTTAGGCAAGGCCGAACAATTGACCTTTACAAATGGTTCCGAGCTCCGCGAACTTCTTTCATGGATCGCGTTCGCGATCACCTCTTTACCTGTTCCCGATTCGCCGAGTATAAAGATGTTCGCTTCGGAATCTGCAACATTCTCTATCAGCTCAAAGATCTGCTTCATCTGCCGGCTCCGGCCAACGATACCTTCAAACGTGTCGGCACCGGATAGGCGCCCCCGAAGATGTTTTATCTCTTCTGCCTGACGTCGATTGATCTCGTTTTGTCGCTTACGTTCAACAGCATTTCGAACATCGACCATCAACTCGCCAAAATCGACCGGTTTGACGATGTATCCAAACGCACCTTCGCGAGTGGCCTCGATGGCCTTCTCTGCCGAATCGTTACCGGTGACGACAATGATCTCGGTCTCGGGCGCGAGCTTGCGCGACTGACCGATCAACTCCATGCCATTGATATCAGGTAAGCGGAGGTCGGTAAGAATTACATCGAATTCGTCGTTCCTGATCAGCTCGAGGCCGTCGTTTCCATTCTCGGCTAGCGCCACCTCAAAACCTTCGCTTGATAGCTGATATGAGAATAGATCCAGCGCGACTTTGTCATCTTCGATAATTAGTGCTTTTCGGGTAGTAGATTCCATACACGTGCGATTCTTTTTACCTATTGTATCAAAAAAGTACAGTACGCTCCCGTACGTATGCTGTATTTCGCGGTCTTAATCTAATCGGGTTTGATAGACTTATACAAAAGGGCCCTTAGATGATGAATAACCTTCAAAAAGCGGCGGTGGCTGATGCCGGCGAGACTCTCGTGAGCCCGACCGTATTTGATCATCTATTTGAGCTTTGGGGCGTGCTGGATGAAATGGGCCGCGTGATCGCT
>DATFEW010000125.1:0-2820 GCA_035250805.1 Pyrinomonadaceae bacterium | reverse complement strand
TCGCCCAGACACCGATAACCGTTGTGTGTTCGGGAGCCAAGATCGTTCTGGACCTGCCCGCCACCCGTGAATGGCTTGAGACCAAAGGCATTACGGTGCTCGGCTGGAAGTGCGATGAAGTGCCGGCGTTCTATTCTCGATGCAGCGGTTTACCGGTTGATGACCGGGTCGAAACCGCGCTCGAGGCGGCCCAGGTGATCATCGCGCGCGATGAACTCGAGACCACGAACGCGATCCTTGTGACCGTTCCCGTGCCCGAAGAATTCGAGCTCGATCGGGATGAATTGGAGGGCATTCTCACCGATTCATTAAAGGATGCTGCTCAAAAGAAGATCAAAGGTAAGGACATAACGCCGTTTCTGCTTGCACAAATGGCCGAACGAAGCAATGGACGGACGCTTGCAGCGAATATTGCCTTGTTGGAAAACAACGTCAAAGTGGCATCGCAGATCGCGGTCGCGATCTGATCATTTCTGTCCCGCAGAGTCGGTCTGGATCCGCATCGCGTCCAGACGTTTTTGTGCCTCTACAGCTTCGGGTGAGGACGCAAATTTGCTCACCAACTCTAGCCAACTTCGACCGTCATAGTAATATGTCCTGGTCGCTGTATTGAATTTGAAAGTGATCCCGAGCTTGCGATATCGATCCAGGCCGACGTAATTCAAATAGTAACTGTGAAGCGGTGCCGCCGAAGCAGCCATCTCGCGGCGGTCAAGCCGGTTGGTCGCCTCGCGAGATAGGCGGACCGCAGTTTCCTGGCACAGGTCTCCGAAAAGTAAAAGTATCGGAGGTCGAAACTGTGAATTTGGGTAAAGCGTAAAATAAAAAGCGGCGAGCTCGAGTTGCTCGAAACCGTTCGACGCCTGCACCAACCGAGCGAGCCTCTCCTCATCCGCTGGTCGGAATTTCCCAAACACGGCGTCGGATTGCACCCATCCGAAGTTGCGTGGTGCGGCCGTTACTTTGAAAAACTTCACCCCGTCCGCCTCCGCCACACCAAGGATCTTCACTTCACGTCCTCGCCGCATTCGCTGAACAGGCTCGGCAAACAGGCTGGGTGAAGGTCGAAGAACGGAGAGCGTTTCATCCAGAACTATCGCCGTCTGCCCGATCTCTTTATTCCTTGTAGCGGCCGGTTTAATGAGCGCTTTTTTTCGTTGGGCGTAGACCTCGCCCGCTAATGACAGGACGCAGACAATGGCAACGAAACATGTGAGATGAGTTTTCATTTCAACGTTGTGTGATGAAAATGGCAGATCGCTGCGGCGAGAGCATCGGCAGCGTCATGAGGTGTCGGTACAGTTTTCAGCTTCAGTAAGACCTTTATCATCATTCCCACCTGTTGTTTTTCGGCATTACCGTATCCTACTACCGTTTGTTTTATCAACCGCGGCGCGTATTCCGCGATCTCCAATCCTCGCTGCTCGGCCAGAATGAGGATCACGCCGCGGACCTGTCCTAATTTGATCGCGACCGATACGTTCTTGGCATAGAACGTATCCTCAAGCGCGAGAACGTTCGGTTCAAATTGTTCGATCACATCGGCAACGCCGTTGTACATCGTAAGCAGCCGCTTTGAAAAATCAAGCTTTGTGCTTGCTTTCACGGTTCCGAAATCTACAGCGGCGTACTTTGATCCGGTTCCCTCAACCACACCCCAACCAAGCGTTTCGCTCCCCGGATCGATGCCTAAAACACGCATTCAATAGTAATTTCGAAAAAATTTATGAAAAGATAACCGAAGTGTTTCCCGAATACAAGCGCGTCCTAGCTTTGAAATTACATTACTACCAATTATCCTTTGGAGATAGCCGTATACCGGCGTCACATTCATGATGGATCACGACGGTTCGGCCCAGCCGATCGAACCCATTCGCGTGCTGCTCTCGCAAATAATTGACTATGCGGGGCTTTTCCCACCGTCCCAGGCGACGATGAGCGAAGCCGTGCTCAATTTTGCGACGTATCGAAACAGCAATTTTGGTTGGATGCTCGGGCGGTTTGTCGTGCCGGCCGCGCGTCTTGAAGAGTTTCTGGAAGTAGCTCGTGATTTCGTGTCACGCGACGGCGATCCGTGGCGCCTGTCGGTTGTCGCCGGTGAGGATATTAACGAAACCGTGCGTCAGATCACGACGTTCAACGAACAAAATGGACCTTCCATAGTTTGTGACGTGCTCGAAGTTAAAGCCAACACCGTTTCCAAGATCGAGAATACCGTTAAAGCATTGCCGGAAGGGATTACGGCATACTTCGAGATCGCAACCGGCGATGCGTTCGTCGATCTCGTTACTTCGCTGGCGATGCTCGAACAGCGTGCGAAGCTTCGGACGGGCGGTGTTAGTCACGATGATTTTCCCACCTCACGCGAGATCATACGGTTCGTCCGCACCTGCATGGCTGCAAATGTGCCGTTCAAGGCAACGGCCGGACTGCACCATCCGATACGATGCTTTAGGCCGTTGACCTATTCGGAAAATTCGCCGCAGGGAACGATGCACGGGTTTCTGAACGTGCTCCTGATGACCGGGTTCGCCCGCGAGAGCTTTCGGGTCGGCGTTCTCGAAGAGATCATGGAAGAGGAATTTGAAGAGGTCTTTACATTCAACGACAAGGGCGTGTTTTGGCGAGGCGAGCATTTTCTGCCCACAACCCACCTTGACCGCGTGCGTCGAAAGGGAATGATCGCTTTCGGCTCCTGCTCGTTTGATGAGCCGGTCGAAGACCTCAGAAGCCTCGGCCTGCTTTAAAGGCACACACCGGGGTAGCCGCGCGTGAGCAATGCAGAAACCCGCACGTCAGCAAAGGGCGGTACGCCCAACG
>DATFEW010000108.1:0-3598 GCA_035250805.1 Pyrinomonadaceae bacterium | reverse complement strand
CGAGAGCCTGAAATACATGGTCCTTTTTGACATGAAAACCGTTAATGTCGTTCAAGAAACCATCATAGGTCTCGGCGACTACGGGTAGACTGAGGTCACCAGAATACCCGCTCGCAGAGGACCTCTTCATTGCCCACTCGATAACAGCATCGCGCACAACACCGACGCTGTGCGTGTTAGTGATCAGGATCGGGGATCCAAGCCCGCCCGATTCTTCGACCCACGTCGTGCCGGTCATTTCGCCGTTGCCGTTCAGCGTGTGCCATGCGGCGAAGACACGGCCCTTGAAATCCTTGCCCTGCGGCAAAATGGCAGTCACACCCGTACGAACAGCCGTTTTTCCCTCGCCCGAGATCAGCGTTGCATACCCGACTTGGACACCTTTCACATCTGTGATCGTGTTCAGTCGACCGGTCGCTCCATCGAACGGAACGCCGAGATCGCGCGCCCGGGGCTTCGCCTGCGAAAAAACAAGCACGTTGAGGGATGCTGCGACGACAACAGTCGCGATCATTTTGGTCAGTATCTTCATATCAAATTCGGCTTCTCTCCATGGCGACCGTCGAGTGTTCAAACCCCATCCTTTGCCAAAACTCCTCGCTTCCTCGCCCGGCACGAAGTACCCAGGTGATATTCGGATCGTCGCCGATCAATCGCCTGACCATTTCGCGACCGATTCCTTGTATGCGTTTGTCTTCAGCCACTGCAACGGTGCCGATATAGCCGTTCGACGCTCCATCGCACAGCGCGCGTGCGAATCCGACGATCCGATCGCCGTCAACAGCCACCACGGTCCGGTTGGCGTTTTCGATCATTCTCTGAAAACGCTCCGAATCCGCAACGCGCTTTTCCCAACCATTTTCTGCCAGGAATGCCTGAACCGCTTCGAGGTCGCCGGAGTCCAGGCTTCGAAATTCGATCATTTCAGCTATCAGTTATCAGTTATTCCGAAATTATCTGCGTACTACGCTAGCCGACCGATCTCGCTCAGTACAGATTTCAGTTTGGACTGCGATTCTTTGCTCACGGGCACGAGCGGAAGTCTCAGGTATTCTTCAAGCAGCCCCATCTCTTTCATCACGAATTTGCACGGTGCCGGCGAAGATTCGATAAAATTCGCCTCCATCAAGGGCAATATTTTGTAATGGATCTTTCGCGCGAACCGATATGAACCGGCAAGCGCATATTCGACCATTTTCGACGTTTCCTTCGGCATTTCGTTCGAGCAAACCGATACAAGCCCATCCGCACCAAGCGAAATAAGCGGTAGCGCCGAGGAATCGTCGCCGGAAAAGACTTTGAAATTTCTGGGACGGTTTTTTACGATCTCCATAACCTGCGAGAAGTCACCAGAGGCCTCTTTTGTGGCGACGATGTTTTCGTATTTTTCTGCAAGCCTTAACGTTGTACCTGCCGAAATGTTCGACGAGGTGCGGCCCGGCACGTTGTAAAGCATGATCGGAAGTCCCTTCACGCTTTTTGCGATCTCGGCAAAATGCGCAAACAGACCCTCTTGGGTAGGCTTGTTGTAGTAAGGTGCGACGAGCAAAGCGGCATCGACCCCGGCCTCGCGCGCCTTGCGCGTAAAGTCGATAGTTGCCGCGGTGTTGTTGCTCCCGGTGCCTGCAATAACCTTGGCCTTTGACCTATGTGCGACCTCGACCGCTAGACGGATCACAAGCAGACGCTCACTTTCGCTCATCGTCACGCTTTCGCCGGTCGTACCGCAAGGAACGAGCAGCTTAACGCCGCCTTTTATTTGTCGGTCAGCCAGCTTCTGAAAACACGCGTCGTCTATCGATCCGTCTTTCCGAAACGGAGTAACCAAAGCGGTGGCACAACCACTCATCCAATCTATCTTGGTAGTCATAATTCAGATGACACAGATTAACACAGGTAAATAGGAAATCTTGTTTGGGCCGATCTGTGCGTATCTGCGTTTTTCTATGGTTAGATCGTACCCACAGCGGTGAAGAAAAGCTCGAGTTTCTTCAGATCCAACCCGCCGTTCGTCCTGACCCCTGTACACAGATCAAGACCAAACGGCTGAACGGTTTCAATCGCCTCGCGAACGTTTTCGGCATTCAAACCACCGGCGAGGAAGACGGGCTTCCCACAGCTCTCGACGATCTTTCGGCTTAGGTGCCAATCATGGCGACGGCCTGTCCCGCCTAGCTCCTTGACCGACAATTTCGGGTTGCCGCTATCGAGCAAAATACCGTCGACGAAGCCAGCCAACTCAGCCGCTTCGTCAACCGACCCGTCGCCCGTTACATGAACGACCTGGACAAGTTTCACATTTGCCAGCTCGTGGCGGATAGTTAGGTAATCGCGGTCTTCAAGCTCGTCCACTACCTGGATCGTATTTGTCCTTGTGCGGTGGTGATGGTCTATCACGCCCCGCGCAGACTGCTGACTGGTAAGAAGAAAAGTTCCGATCGGCGGCGGCACTGTTTGCACGATTCGGTAGATCTCCTCATCCGCTATCGGTCCCGGCCCGGACGGCATCGCGCCGACCAAACCTATCGCAGAGGCCCCGAACGCGATCGCATCGGCCGCTTCCTGCTCGTCTGCAATACAGCAAATCTTGATTCGCGGAACCATGAGCTTCTAACCGCCGAGACGCCGAGGATTCAATACGGGACTGCCACGGCCGTCAAACCATTCAATGCACGCTGATCTTTCTTTTCTCAGCGTTCTCTGCGGTTCAAGACTGATTGAGGATCTCATCCATCACATCACCGAATTCATAGAAACCCTTCTTCCCAACGACCCATTCCGCGGCGATCAAGGCTCCGAATGCAAAGCCCTCACGCGAGCGGGCGTTATGTTGGAGAAGTATCTGATCGGCGGGCCCGTCGAAGCCAACCCGGTGTGTGCCGGGGATATTTCCCGCGCGGGTTGCGGCGATTTCTCCAACGTCTACGTGTCGCGAAACTACTTCTTTGATCTTTAAGGCGGTACCGCTCGGCGCGTCTTTTTTTCGCGAATGATGCTGCTCTTCAATAAAAGATTCGTATTCAGGAAACTTCGCGAACAACTCTGCCGCTAAGTCAGCCACCCGGTAAAACAGATTTACGCCGATCGAAAAGTTCGCACCGAAGACCATCGCACCGCCATCGTTTCCGACTATCTTTCTGACGTCATCCAGCGACTCGTTCCATCCGGTCGTCCCTTCGACCAAAGGAATACGTGCGATCACACACGCTTCCACATTTCGCCGTACGGCCGCAGCGGTTGTGAAGTCGATCGCTACGTCGTTGCCTTTGAGTTTCGCGGCCAGTTCGTCAGCGGACAAACCTGCCTCGGTACCGTCAATAACGATCGTAATCTCATTACCTTTTTCCACGGCGAGTCTTCGGACGAGTTTCCCCATCGCGCCGTTCCCGATCATTGCAATTTTCATATGGCGGAACGCGAACGCCGTCGTCCGCAGTGAACGCATTCGCGTTCAAAGTTTCACGATACCAAAAGTCGTTTGGCTAATGCCTCATACAACCCGACTGCTTCTTCAAGGTCTTTCTTCAACACAAATTCGTCTTTTGTATGCGCTACAAGAATCGAGCCGGGCCCGAAGAGCAGTGGCCGGCCCCAATTT
>DATFEW010000087.1:0-9066 GCA_035250805.1 Pyrinomonadaceae bacterium | reverse complement strand
AAATTTACCGCGACACGTTGATCGAACAGGCCGAGCAGGGCGTTGACTACTTTACGATCCACGCCGGTGTGCGTCTGCCGTATATTCCGCTAACTGCGAAACGCACGACCGGCATCGTGAGCCGCGGCGGATCGATCATGGCGAAATGGTGTCTCGCTCATCACGAGGAAAGTTTTTTATACACAAGGTTTAGAGAGATCTGCGAGATCATGCGTACCTACGACGTCAGTTTTTCACTTGGTGACGGACTACGTCCGGGAAGCATTGCCGACGCCAATGACGAAGCACAGTTTGCAGAGTTGGAAACGCTGGGCGAGCTTACCAAGATCGCGTGGGAAATGGACTGCCAGACCATGATCGAAGGCCCGGGGCACGTGCCGATGCACCTGATCAAAGAGAACATGGACAAGCAGCTTGAGGTCTGTGGCGAAGCGCCGTTCTATACTCTCGGGCCGCTGACCACCGACATTGCGCCGGGCTACGACCACATCACGAGCGGTATCGGTGCCGCTATGATCGGCTGGTTCGGAACGGCGATGTTGTGCTACGTCACGCCTAAGGAACATCTAGGTTTGCCGAACAAGAAGGATGTCAAGGAAGGCGTAATCACATACAAGCTTGCGGCCCACGCAGCCGATCTTGCGAAGGGCCATCCCGGCGCTCAATATCGCGATAACGCTTTGTCAAAGGCGCGTTTTGAGTTTCGTTGGGAGGACCAGTTCAATCTCGCGCTCGATCCGGCCGTTGCGCGCGAATATCACGACGAAACTCTGCCAGCCGAGGGTGCAAAACTTGCGCACTTCTGCTCGATGTGCGGTCCGCACTTCTGTTCAATGAAGATAACGCAGGATGTGCGCGAATACGCGAAAGAGCACGGCGTCGAGGCCGAAAAAGCGTTGGCCGTAGGTATGAACGAAAAGGCAAGGGAGTTCGTCCAAAGCGGTGCCGAAATTTATCAGGGGAATCTTCCCGATGGGGCGATGAAGGAGCACTAAATTTGGCCGCTATGCTTTTTCGAGCAGGACGTGTGCAACTGCGTGTTCGCTTGTGTGTGATATCGATAGGTGAATTCGCTCCGCACCACTTTTCTTAAAAAGGCTTGACGCTTCACCCGTTAGTGATAATGAGGGAACTCCATCCCCATCGTTGAGGATCTCGATGTCCTGCCATGTGATCTTACCTCGCCAACCGGTTTTCAGTGCCTTCAGAAATGCTTCCTTTGCGGCGAACCGCCCGGCGTAGCTCTGTGCTGCGGCGGCGCCTTTCGCATCGCAATACTCGCGTTCGGCGGGCGTGAAAACCCGATCACCAAAACGAGGAGTTCTCGCCATCGTTTCCTCGATGCGATAGACTTCCACAATGTCGATGCCTGTCGAGACGATCATTGATCAGTCGTCAGTGGCCAGTAGTCAGTGGTCATCCGATGATGAAAGAACTTTAGCAGAATCCGGCTTCTATTGGCGCGAAAAAGACTCGATCAAAGTACTCGTGTGCAAACCGCTTGAAGAGGCGGGCTTTCTAAATGGATTTTCCACTCGTAGCGGTGGCGTTTCTGATTTTCCGAAAGATTCACTGAATCTTGCCGGATTCGATGAAGACCTCGCCGAAAATATCTATGAAAATCGTCGCCGCTTTCTTCGCGTTCTGAATGGCGATCTTAAGCTTGCCACCGCCTGGCAAGTACACGGCGTGGATGTTAAGGCGGTGAAGACCGACAAGGACATCGCAAACAGCGAAGAGCGTTTCGATGCCCTGGTGTCTGATCGTTCAGACACGCTGGTCGGAGTCAAAACCGCAGACTGCGCCCCGATCCTGATAGGCGATCCAAAGACCGGATCGTACGCTGCTATGCATTCGGGTTGGAAAGGGACCGCAGGAAAGATCATCACTCAAGCCGTCGAGAAGCTTCAAAGAGAATATGGTTCTGATCCGGTCAACATGATGGCCGCTGTCGGCCCTTGCGCTTCGGGTAAGAACTACGAGGTCGGCCTGGACGTGATCGATACCTTCGCCGCCGAGTTCCCAAGCCACGAAAAATACTTCACGCCGACGCGGCCCGGCCACGCCCTTGTGGATCTAAGGGCCGCAAACACTGATCTTTTGGCCGGAGTGGGCGTAAACGCGGCGAATATCTTCGTTGCCCCGTTTTGTACAATGGAACGAACAGATCTTTTCTTCTCCTATCGGGTTGAAAAGAAGGCCTACGGAAAGACCGGTAGGTTATTGTCTGTCATCGGCCGTGGGAAATAAGTGCCGGTGACCCAACCAGGTTGTCATCCGAATCATCCAATAGGACACTTGTTCAAATGGCGTGCCTGCTGTCCAAACTTCGCCTCTTGTTTTTGATAGCTGCCGGCGTACTTGTCTTCGCCGCCTCTCTCTCAGCTAATGCGCCGGACGTCTGGACAAAGATCGAATCCTCCAATTTTGAGTTTATCGGAAACGCGACTGAGGCAGATATCCGGCAGGTAGCCTCTCGTCTGGAGCGTTTCCGGGCCGCGCTCCGCTCGATCTTTCCTCAATTCCCCGGCAAACCGGGCAAGAGAACCCGGGTCGTCGTTTTCAAAGATTCCGACTCTTTTCGAACTTTCAAGCCGAAGCGCTCCGACGGCACGCCCGATGAATTCATAGGCGGTTTGTACCAGGGCGGCGAGGCGGTAAATTATGTGGCCGTCGCTGTCGATGGGGATGCAAAGGGAGCATACGGAACTATCTTTCACGAGTATGTTCACGAGCTGCTGAACACTAATTTGGGTAGTGCAGACGCACCGCCGTGGCTCAACGAGGGGCTGGCAGAATATTTTCAGACATTCCGGATCATCGACGATCGCACGGCTGCGTTCGGCGGCATTCAGTCGGTACACGTCGAACGCCTGAAGCGTACGCCGCTGATGCCTTGGGATGAATTCTTCAAGCTCGACGCCAGTTCACTTCTCCGGGCTGGTGAACATTCCCGAACGACGTTTTATGCTCAAGCCTGGGCGCTTGTAAATTTTCTGGTAGAGCGTAAAACCTCGGCAACTACGCCTCCAGGCAAGGCCGACTCGATCATAAAGGCACTGAATCCCAAAGCCCTGGTTCAGGATGCGGCCGCACTGGATCGCAAGCTGCTCGACGAGGGAGTGAGGGCATTTGTCGCCACAACGGCAGCCACACTTGGCGAGGTCGTTATCCAAACAGGTCATAATCCTGTGACGGGTCCCGGCGCCACTCTTTCGCCGGCCGTAGTCGATTCGTATCTCGGCGATCTCCTTTATCATTTAGGCGACAACGCGAACGCTGAACCACTTTTGCAAAACGCTCTCAAGCTTGAACCGCGATTGGCAACAGCAAATGCGACGCTTGGATTGATACGGCTGCGGCAGCGTAAATTTGACGACGCTCGGCGTTTTCTGGGTCTTGCGGTGGCAGCGGATCAGACGAACCACGTCGTCCTCTTTTATTATGCGTACCTGCTTAGCCGGAAAAATATGGATGAGTTTGGAGGTATTTCGAACTATCCGGCAGAGACAGCCGCAAGAATGCGGATGTCTCTGAAGCGCGCGATCGCGATCGAACCCGATCACGCCGAGAGCCACCGGCTGCTTGCTTTTATCGGCGTCATCACCGGTGAAGAACTTGATGATGCCCTCCAGTCCGCGCAAAAGGCCCTTTTGCTTCAACCGGGAAATCAGGAGTTTGCACTGATCGCCGCTCAGTTGATGCTCCGAAAGCAACGCATTAACGAAGCAAGGACGATCGCAGAGAAACTCATTCGTTCGCCTGCAAATCCGTATGTGAAGACCGAAGCCGAAAATATTATTCGCGCGGCGGACGGGATTAACAGTGCAAAGAATATTGAGCCGGTTTTGGTCGATATTCGAAACGGCGCCGAGCCAAAACCGATAATCCTCCAACGCAAGGACCTGACCGATGAGGACGTCGCTCGGATCGACCTGGAACGGGAAATATCGAATCTGAACAGGCTTATTCCGCGGCCGAAAACAGGCGAGCGGCACATCGTCGGGTCCATCGACCGCATCGGCTGCGCCAACGAGTCGATGCAGTATCGAATCAAGGCCGCCGATGGGGTGGTTCGATTAATAAGCGCGGATTTTGACGATATCTCGGTAAAGGTTTTGCTTGACGGAACTCACTCATTCACGTTCAGATGCAACGCGCGGTTTCCGGACCAGCTCGCAGTCGTTGTTTATCGGCCACACGAAAGACCGACACCGCTTTCTGACGGTGTTCTGGTCTCGATCGCGTTCGTGCCAAAGACATTTAGGCTAAAGTCTCTTGCGGAGCTTGCAGCCGAACGGACCGTTATTATCGAAGGGCGCGAGGCCAGCGATCTGAACGCGAATGCCCGTGTCGCCGCTGCGGAACAAGCCGAATTCGATCATCAGATGCGCGAAACGCAGATCAAAAATCTCGAAGCGCGTCTTCGACAGCCTGAGACTGGTGAGCGGCGGCTGGTCGGCGTGCCCGAGGGGTTCGAATGTATTGATGGAAACTTTGTCTTAGGCCTTCGCAGCGGCGATGCCATATCGGTTTTTAAAGTCGAGACCGCGAAAAAATTCTTCATTCGGTCGCTCACACCGGAGGCGGGTGTCATCGAACTCGGCTGCCGCTCCGCGTTGCCCGCCGTAAACGCCGTCGTAACCTATCGTGAAAACGCCGGAGTCCGCGAGCTTGTCGCGGTGGAGTTCGTCCCTAGGTCTTTTCGCCTTCCGCAATGACCTATAAAACTCGGGCGTTTATCGTAACCTCTTTGTTTCTTGGCGGATAGCACACCTCTGTTGTGCAGGCCTGATAGCGGACCACTGCCTTCACTTCGATAAGTTTCCCTTTATAGTTTGGTGGGACAGTTACCGCGAACCAAAAGAACACGGTCCCTTCGTAGACATTGATCGGTTCTTCGGAGAATTGAAACTTGCGATTCTCACCGGGCGGATATGTTATAGCTCCGACCTTGATCCCGTTTCCAGAAAGCCGCACGGTCGTTGGTATCGCGTACTCGCTACGAGGGCGAAATGAATTAACGTGAAGCTCCATTGGAATATCGAGAACAATTGTTCCCGGCGTCGTAGCACCTCGCCGCGCGACGCCGCGCGCGATAGACCCCGAAACCGTCTGCGCGCTGGCATCGACAAAAGCGGTTATGAAAAACAGGAATGCAGTGACAGATAATATCGCTCTTTTCATAAATCTCGGATGAGAATGCGGAAGACGGGGAGTGATCTATTTTACCTCAAAGCTCGTGAGGAGCGTGTCGATATTTCGCTGCTGCAACGGCTTTGTCTCCGAAAGCGCGATGACGGCCAACTCGTAAACATTTCGGTCTTTTTCCATTAAACGCCAGTCGGCCTCGAGCACGTTCCCGTCCTCGCTAATCTCGGTTTCGAGCATCGTGGCCCCACCTGCCAAATGCTGTTCGGAAACAACCTTAGATGATCTGGCAACGACCGCATCTCGAACGTTTTCGAGCGTTTTTCCGTCGTGTATTCTTATTTCAGCAGAGACCTGTCTTATGGAACCGGCATCGCCGGTGCCGAAGTCCTTTGAATATGCTGCAAAAGCAAAATTGGTTACCTCCGTCGGTATGAGAAACCCCTGCGGTTTCGTGATCGTGAAGTCATCAGTATCGACAACCTCTTCATCGAAGGCTTTGGCCGCACTGCGTTTGATCCTGGTTGACACATAAACCATCAACGCAACTAAGGCCAGGCCTGGGATCAAAATTTCCATAAGTTTGGAGTTCAAGCTTCAGCTTGCCACTCTGATAGTCGAAGAGCCAGCTAAACCTGGAACTCCGAACTAACCTGCTTTCGCCGCAAGTTGGCCGCATGCGGCATAAATGTCGCGCCCACGAGGCGTCCGCACATAGGCCGAGACACCTAACAGTTCGAGCGCATTTTTGAAAGCGATCACCTGATCCAGATCCGGCGGGTGATAATCGAGCGGCTCGGCAGGATTGTGCGGTATCAGGTTGATCTTTACGCGTCTCAGATCATGCTTTACGAGGAGGGCTGCAAGAGCCCGGGCATGCTCGATGCTGTCATTGACACCGCCGAGGAGCACGTATTCGAACGTAAAGCGCTCACCGCGTTTAAGCGTTTTCTCGAATGCCTTCGCTGCCTGCATTAGATCATCGAGCTTCCAGCGTTTGTTGATCGGCATCAGAACGTTTCGCAATTCGTCTGTTGGTGCCGAAAGCGAGATCGCGAGATTGGGGCGGCGTTCAAGGTTTGCAAAATCGTAGATCTTTGGCACGATGCCGGCGGTCGATACGGTAATGCGGCCGGGGACGATAAACAATCCGTTCTCATCGGACATTATCTCCACTGCTTTTATCAAATTTTCAAAATTCAGAAAGGGCTCGCCGGCACCCATTGCAACAAGATTCGTACCATGGGGAGTATTTTCACCAACGCCATATACGTCGTTTAGTACGGTAATTACCTGCTCGACGATCTCACCTGTAGTGAGGTTTCGCAGCAGCCCCAACTTTGCGGTAAGGCAAAAATCGCATTTCAGTGAACAGCCCGATTGAGATGAAAAGCAGATCGTATCGCGGTTCTCTGTGGGGATATAGACGGTTTCGACTGGATAACCATCATGCGTTTTCATCAGAAAACGCCGCGTTCCATCTGTTGAAACGTATTTTGATTCGAGTGTTAAAACAGATCCCGTCGCAATTAGACCCAATCGTTGCCGAAGGGCCTTTGGCAGGTCTGAGATGTCCGCAAACGACTGGAGCCGTCGCTGGTGCAGCCCGCGAAATACCTGATCGGACCTATACCGCGGCTCGCCGAGCTTGGCGAGAAACTCATCCAGCTCTCGGCGCGAAAACCCTGTCAGATGCGGCAGTATGGACATCTCATTTCATTCTACCGAATCGTCGTGCTCACCGCATTGGTTATAGTGGCACCAGCAGTATTGCTAAACACTGTTTGCAACCATTTCATTTAAATAGCATCCTACTAAGGTCAATCCTTCTCTTGCATCGCTTTTGGGTGCGCTAGTCAAAGACGGTTTTTTGGATCAGTTTGAGAGCAGGTTCGTTATTAGTCACAGAAGTCGCTCTTGAGGTTTTTTGAGCATCCGAAAACGGTCCTTCGTTGCCTACAGGTTTTCTACGAAGTACTTCGATTCGATACTTCTCCAAAGACTCCCGAAAAGGGAAAGGTAAAAATTATTATGTCAACGAAACTTTATGTAGGAAATCTTTCCTTCAACACATCAACGCAGGACCTCGAAACCATGTTTGCGGAGGTGGGGACTGTTCAGTCCGCTAATCTAATTGAAGACCGCGAAACGGGCCGCTCACGCGGTTTCGGTTTTGTCGAGATGTCGAGCAAAGAAGAAGCGCAGGCAGCGATCGCAGCATTTGACGGCAAAGAGATCGATGGTCGCAATCTGAAGGTGAACGAAGCCAAACCCCGCGAGGACCGTGGCAACGGCGGTGGCGGTTACGGCGGCGGCGGACGCGGCGGCAACCGCGGCGGTTCGCGCTGGTAAGAAGCTGGAGGCCGCATTAGTTTTCTAGCGGCTTCGCTTGTCTGCCTCCGGTCACTCATGTGATCGGGGGCATTATTTTCCACAATAGGAATCAATATTGCGTATGAAAGAAGAATTGATCGAATTGGTCGGCGTTGTTGTCGACAAACAGCCAAACGCGTATTTCAAAGTTCAGGTAAACGATACGGACCACTTCGTGCTCGCCACGATCTCAGGACGCATGCGTCGCAACCGCATCCGTATCCTGATGGGCGACCGCGTGGACCTCGAACTCTCGCCCTACGACCTGACCAAGGGCCGCATAACGTACCGTCACAAATAAAGGCGTCAGAAACCCCGTGCCTTGCCTAGGCACATCCGGCGTGGCCGCAATCGCATCTGATCTCGACTATGTCCTGGTCAGCCGCGTCCCGGCAGTGGTCGCTGCAATATTTCATATCGCCCTCGGTGGCGCAATCGCATATTTCGTGTGCGCATTTTCCTTCGTCTGCCATGATAACCCTCCTCTGTATCTCAACTACGGCTCAAGGTCTACCGCAGCTTTTCCAGTTTCCATATAGAACGGCAAAGAAACATGCTCGTGGGTCACGAGCCATTCGCCGTTGACTTTTTTAAAGCCGACGGTCGCGCGAAGCCAGGTCTCTTCCCTCCCGGCTTGTTTGCTTACCGACGAGACGCGGTTAACGCTGTGGCAAAACGCGATGTCATCCGATGCCGTGATCTGAAGGTCGCGCATCTCGTAATCGATGGGACCCGCAAGGCTTTCGAACCACATCGCCCAGTTCTTTCTATAATTATCCGCCCCGGCCGAAGCCAGCGGTGGTACGATATCGAACGTAATTACGTTAGGAGCGTAATGGGCCATCACTCCGTCTAAGTCCTTCTGTCGAACCGATTCAACCCATTTTTCTACCATCGAACGTATCTCGCCCTCGGCGTTCTTAGCTTGTTTACTTTCGGCCATCTGTTTCCTCCTTTTAGATGGGGATGGTTTCGATCAAATGGAGGGTTGCTTATCATTGGCGCTCGAGCTATTCCTTTTACATTCGATTCACGAGTTCCTAGACTCTAGGTATGGCGGAGCGCGGGAATAAGCAGACCATAACCGGCCTTGCGACGCGTTTAAGTGCGCTGCCGGCAGGGAAACGGCGTGCGGCGCTCGAAGTGAGTGCAGCTCTCGCGGGTGTTTCCCTTCGCGTGAGCCGAGACTTTGTTGAAGCAGCTCCGCAAGCGGCAGAGATACTTTCTGCGGATGAGATCCGGTACTGGGGCGAGCTCGGCCGCCGGATCGCTATGGGAAAGGCTGAATCCGGCTCCAAATTCTTCGAAGCAGGCGTTAATCACCTTGCCGACCTTCCAAAGAAGGCGCGCGAGTACCTGTTCAAGATCTGCACGCGGCAGCTTGTTCTTTCAAGTTCGATCTCGCTTGAAACTTTTCAGTTTGCGCCGCAGCTTTCGTCGGACGTCGATGACGATGAGCTTTTGACCGAGGTGCTCAGACTTGGTGTGGAGATCGCGAACCGCTCAGCAAAACACAGCTCGGAATTCTTGTTAAGGACATCG
>DATFEW010000066.1:0-2791 GCA_035250805.1 Pyrinomonadaceae bacterium | reverse complement strand
TGAGGACATTGTCGGCATTTCGCTTTTGTCCCGGTGCCGTTTCCGCTTTCGCAGAAAGACCGCCGGCGGTTGGGAGCGCCATACCGTCATCCTGGAGCCTCGGTCGGTCTACCTCTTGCGCGGGCAGGTCCGCAACGGGTGGGAACACAGCATACCGCCGGTGGATCACCTGAGATACTCGATAACCTTCCGCAGCCTCAGACGCTAAGAATGTTCGTTCGCGACGTCCGAAACCACTCAACAAACTTAGGAATGCCGTCTTCGATCTTCGTTTGCGGGTTGTAGTTCAATAGCCGTTTTGCTTTCGAGATATCGGCATATGTGACCGGTACATCACCCGGCTGCGGCGGCTGGTGGTCGATGTCGGCTTTCATATCGAGATTCTGTTCCAGCAATTCGACGAGCCGTGAGAGCTCGGTGGTTTCAGATTCCCCTAGATTAAAGATCTCGTATTTCGACGCGTCGTAATCTATCGACGCAAGCACCCCCGAGATAATGTCATCGACGTAAGTGTAGTCGCGCCGCGTCGTGCCGTCGCCAAAGATCTGGATCGGCTTACCATCGGTGATCAGACGCGCGAATTTGTGTATTGCGAGATCGGGCCGCTGCCGGGCGCCGTAAACCGTAAAAAACCGCAGGCACACGCAGCGAATGTCGAACAGGTGCGAATAAGTGTGGCAGAGGAGCTCGCCCGCGGCCTTTGTTGCCGCGTACGGCGAGATGGCTTGATGAATTCGGTCTTCTTCGGAAAACGGGACCTTTGAATTGATGCCGTAAACCGAGCTCGACGAACCGAAAACGAATTGCGGCACTTCGTAGTCGCGTGCGAGCTCGAGTAAGTTCAGCGTGCCGTTCACGTTCGTTTCCGCATACAGCTTCGGTTCCGCGAGCGACGGCCGCACGCCCGCGCGAGCTGCGAGGTGGACAATGCAATCGAATTCCGTTTCGTCGAAAACAGTTTTTAGTTTCTCCGGGTCTCGGATATCCACCTCTGAGAACTGAAAACTACCGATTGACTGGATCGCCTTAAGGTTTGCACGCTTTATTCCGGGATCGTAAAAATCGTTCAAGTCGTCGACTATCGTTACCTGCCATTTGCCTTCCCCAACCAAATGCTCCGCCAGGTGCGACCCGATGAATCCGGCACCGCCGGTGATGAGTATGTTTTCCGCCATGAAAATGAAATCTCACTGCTGCAATTGCAAGACTTTCTGAATTATGAGGAAATTATACAAAACACGGCATCCCGTAACACCGTTAAGGCCGGTTTTCCCATAACCTCTATGAATTTTTATCGGTTTGCGTCGTTTAGTCGCCTCGCTTTTGTCGTTTTGTGCCTGTTTTCGCTCGCACAGGCCGCTTCCGCTCAAAAGTCAATGGATAGCATTGAAAGGGGGAAGCTAAAATTGATGCTCAAGAATGTTAAGAGCGAGATCGAGAAAAATTACTATGACGAAAAGTTTCGCGGCATCGATCTTGAGGAACGATTCAAGCGTGCGAATGATCGCCTCGATGCAGTTTCTACATCAAGCCAGGCCCTCAGCGTGATCGCGCAGGTACTTATCGATTTCAACGATTCCCATCTTTATTTCATTCCGCCCCCGACCAATCTCGATGTTGAGTATGGTTGGCGCCAGCGAATCATCGGCGACAAATCTTTTATAACAACCGTTATGCCTAACAGCGACGCATCGGCAAAGGGCATTAAGCCCGGGGATGAAGTTCTCGCGATCGAGGGTTTCGCACCAAGCCGGAAAGAGATGTGGAAGGTGCTTTATTTCTACAACGTTCTGAGTAAACGGAGCAGGCTGAAACTAAAGGTGCGGAGTCCGGGCGAAGGTTCCCGCGAAGTTGAGGTCGACTCAAGAGTTCGGCAGTTGCCGAGAGTAATTACCGCACAGACGTTGTTTCGGGTACTCGATGCCGACGAAACGAGCGCGACGGATCACAACTATATTAAACCCGTTGGAAACATAGCGATCTGGAAAATGCCCAGCTTTTCGATGAGCCCGGAACAGGTGGACCTTCTGGTTGACAGGGTCAGGACAGCCCCGAATCTTGTTCTCGATCTTCGCGGAAATGGCGGCGGTCTAGTCGAATCGTTAGAACGGCTCGCAGGCCTTATGTTCGATAAGGACCTGAAGATCGCCGACCTGAAGGGCCGAAAGGCGATGGATCCGATCGCCAGTAAGACGCGTGGGAAAGATGCGTATAGCGGACGCCTTGTCGTTCTGATTGACAGTGAATCCGGGTCGGCTGCCGAGATGTTTGCACGGGTTGTACAGCTTGAAGGCCGCGGAAAGGTCGTGGGAGATGTCTCGTCCGGTTCCGTTATGCAGTCCCGGAGAGAGTCTATGAAGATCGGTACTGACTCTCAGATCTTTTACGGCATAAGTATAACGAACGCGGACGTTACGATGTCCGACGGAAAAAGCCTCGAACACGTGGGCGTAATCCCCGATGAACTCGTAATTCCGAGCGGGGAGGACCTTGCGGCCGGCCGCGATCCTGCCCTTGCAAAAGCCGTTCAATTGTTAGGGGCGACGATCTCGCCGGACGGGGCGGGAAAGATGTATCGATACGTTTGGAAACGAAGTTCTACGGGGGCGGATTACGTTACGCTTGAGATGCAGTAATGTCAGAACAACGTTTGTTGTTTTGGCATCGCGCCGGCAGCCTCAGTTTCCGCGGCCTCTTCATGCTGCCGAAATCCGAGCCGCTTTGCGTGAAAATCGAAAAGCTTTCTTGTTACTTCCCATTGCTCGGTTCGTCCGGTACTCCGCTCGGCATA
>DATFEW010000061.1:0-4999 GCA_035250805.1 Pyrinomonadaceae bacterium | reverse complement strand
GCTGCGACATGTGACAGAGATCTTGCATGAGGGCTACAACGCTTTGATCTTTCCCGAGGGTGGACGTCAGGAGAGCGGGCATATCGCTGAATTCAAACCGATCATCGGTTACCTTGCCCTCAATCAAAAGATCGGGATCCTGCCGATGTATCTTTGGGGCACATTCGATGCGTATCCGAAGGGCATGACGATCCCGTCGCGCGAGAGCATCGGCGCGAAGATCGGAGCCAGGATCGGGAGATTTCTTTCATATGAAGAGCTTCGCGATATGACGGTCGGGGTGCCCAACACCGAGGCCTATCGCTTAGTCGCGGCTCGTGTTCAGCACGAGGTTGAAAATATGCGCGATGGCAAACGGGACAAATTCGATGTCGCAGCTGTTAGAAAAGCGTGGAAGACGGAACGGCGGAAAACACGAAAGCAGGAACCGGTGATTGATGAGTAGGAAGACTCTACCAGAGACACACAGAGACACACGGAAAAAACTAACGGCTCTTACGATGGAGGTCGTCGTTTTGATTCTCCTATTGGGGAGTGCGGTTTACACACCCGCTCAAGCTGTTGATCGAAGGATATTGATCCATGATGTGAAGCGCGAATTTCTGCACGCTTGGAACGGTTACAAACAATATTGTTGGGGACACGACGATTTGAAACCGCTGACCAAAACATGTCGCGACTGGTACGAGACGCCCATCCTGATGACGGCGGTCGATTCGCTTGACTCACTTTATTTGCTGGGGTTCAAAAGCGAAGCCGACCGGACGCGGGAGTACATTGCGAAGAACCTCAACTTCGACAAAGACATCTCGGTACAGAATTTTGAGATCACAATTCGTATCCTCGGCGGCCTGCTGTCCGCGTACCAAATGACTAACGACAAACGGCTGCTCGATCTTGCGGATGATCTTGGACGCCGCTTGCTTCCTGTTTTCGATTCACCGACCGGCCTGCCTTACAAATACGTAAATCTCAGAACCGGGAAAACTCGCGAGCCGGTCTCGAATCCCGCTGAAACGGGAACGTTGCTTATCGAGTTTGGCACGCTGAGCAAACTCACCGGCAAACCGATCTATTACGAAAAGGCGAAGCGCGCTTTAGTCGAAACCTACAAACGACGCTCTCCGCTAGGGTTGGTCGGCACGAATATCAATGTCGAGACCGGGCAATGGACAAATCCCGGAAGCCACGTAAGCGCTGAGATCGATTCGTACTACGAATACCTGCTCAAATGCTGGCTGCTCTTCGGGGACAAAGAATGCAAGCAGATGTGGGACGGGGGCATCGCGGCGGTCAACACGCATTTGTCAGACGAAGTACGTGGTGAGCTTTGGTACGGACACGCAGATATGGTGACCGGCAAGCGAACCAAACCCACTACGGGAGCGCTCGATGCATTTTTTCCGGGTGTGTTGGCGTTGTCGGGTGATCTCAAGCGTGCAGCCGCGTTGCAGGGTTCGATGTTCAAAATGTGGCAGGTCCACGGCATCGAGCCCGAACTTCTTAATTATCAGACGATGAAGATCGAGCACGGCGGATATCCGTTGCGGCCCGAAATCGTCGAATCGACCTATATTCTTTATCAACTAACAAAGGACCCAAAATACCTCGCGATGGGCAAAAAGATGTGGGAAGACTTTGTGAAATATTGCCGAACGGATGTCGCATATGCGGGCCTGAAAAGCGTGGTGACCAAAGAGAAGACCGACTACATGCACAGCTTTTTGTTTGCAGAAACGTTCAAGTATTTTTATTTGCTCTTTGCTCCGGATAAGACGCTGGATTTTAACAGGGTCGTTTTCAACACCGAGGCTCATCCGATCCGACGGACCTGGAAGAATTAGCTAAAGAGGCCATAGAGTAAGAATCTCTGTGTCCTCCGTGGCAAAAAATCAGATGCCAAAAAAGAAAGCCCTCACAAAAGTCGAAAAGAAAATACTGATAACCGGCGGGACCGGCTTTCTTGGCACGCACATCGTTCGCACGCTCCTTGCTTCGGGCGAGAAGAACCTGCGTGTAATGGCGTCTAGAGTGCCGCAATGGATGACGGATGCCGGTGTTGAAGCAGCGGCCGGCTCAGTAACACGCCGTGAAGACGTTGCGGCGGCGGTGAGAAATGTCTCTGTTGTTTTTCATCTTGCAGGCAAGGTTTCACGCGATAATGCTGACGCTGCGGCGATGAATAAGGTCCATGTCGAAGGCACACGGCTGCTGTGCGAGGGCGCAAAGGAAGCGGGTGCCCAAACGATCATCCTCGCATCATCGAGCGGCACCATCGCTGTTAGCGCGGACGAAGAAGTTTTTGACGAAACATATCCGCAGCCTGTCGAATTGATCTCTCGCTGGGCTTACTACGCTTCGAAATACTACCAGGAGCGCACTGCTCTCGCTGAGTTCGATGGCGATGGGCGTAAGCTGGTCATCCTGAACCCGACGCTTTTGCTAGGGCCGGACGACGAGCGGCTAAGCTCAACAAAAGTCGTTCTCGACTTCCTAGCAAGAAAAATTCCTTATTGTCCGAGCGGCGGCCTCAGTATCGTGGACGCCCGCGACACCGCCGCCGCGTTCATCAACGCAGTCGAAAAAGGTGCACATCAGGAACGCTATCTCCTCGGTGCGGCTAATATGACATTTGCGGAGTTTTTCGGCCGTCTCGAGAGGTTGAGCGACGTTCGCTCTCCGTCGCTGAGGATGCCGAAAAAACTAGCGGTCGCAGGCTCTACATTTATTGAATCTGTTTTTAGTAATTGGGGAAAGGCCTCGCCGGTGGGATCAAAAGAAGTCGATCAGGCAGAGCATTTCTGGTATTTTGATTCGACAAAAGCAAAAGGAGAACTCGGATTCGAACCTCGCGATCCGCAGGAAACGCTTAACGACACGATCAAGTATCTTCGCGGCGCGTTTCTAGGCGGCGATACCTTCGCTCAACTCAAGCGCAGCTAACTCGTTTCTGTTCACGATCCTGGTTTGCTGAAGAATTTATATCCAACATATAAAACGACGCCGATGACGGCGGCGATCAAAATGGGTAGTCCCTCGTTCCGTACCCGTTCATCGGTCAAAAGCCAACCTATCAGAATTAGCGAAAGCACTGCCGCAACGATCCCGAGCGGCGCAATGAACAGAGCGGGCGGAGCGTCCTTCCGATAACGAAAGACCGGTAGCGCAATACAAGTGGTTGCATAAACGATCAGCCTGGTGATGATCGCAATCGTCACAGCGCTAAGAAACGACGACTGGATCGTCAGGATCAGGATAACTATCGCCGTTAACAATAGCGAAATGTAGGGAGTCTTAAAACGCGGAAGCGTCGTGTTAAAAACCGAGGGGATCTCGCCATTTTCTGACATCGCGAAAAGCATCCTGCTGGCGCTTAAAACACCTACGTTGAGATTTCCAAAGATCGAGACCAACGCTCCTACAGTTATCAGGGCTGCACCGAAGTAGCCAAGAAATGCCGTAGAGGCATCTGCAAGCGGCCTCTGCGACTGCGCCAACCCGGGCAAGGTACCGATCGCGACGACCTGGATCAAAATGTACACGACGGCGACGATCAGTAATGCGATCAGTAAACCGAACGGAATATTTCGCCCCGGATCTTTGGTCTCACCTGCCAGCACGACCGAAGCCTCAAAGCCCACGAAGGCGTATATCAACAGCAGTACGGCGCTCGAGAACGCCCCGCTCTCGGGTACGATCGAAAAATCAAAGTTCTCCGGTTGAATGAAAAATATTCCGACAGCGATGAATATCAGCAGCGGCACAAGCTTGCCGACCGTGAAGATATTCGTCATCAAAGCTGACTCGCGGACGCCAAGCAGATTCACGGTGGTGATCACGGCAACGACTAACGTTATGACCGCAATTCGAAGTGGGCCTTCATTTGCAGAAGGAATAAAAAAGCTAAGATATGCGACCAGTATATTGCAGTTGGCGGCAAATGTGGCAACACGGACGATCCAATACAGCCATCCGACCTCAAAGCCCACGAACGAGCCAAACGCATCTCTGGCATACAGATACGGACCGCCGGTCGAGGTAAAGCGGCTGCCGACCTCGGCGTAACACAGAACGATCAGGCCTACTATGATCGCGCACGCAACAAACGCGATAAGGCTGTAACTGCCGATCCGCGAATAAACCAGTGCCGGCAAACCGAATATACCAGCCCCGATGATCGTGTTGATAACTATCGCGGTGAAGTCCCAACGGCCGATCCCGCGAACGAGTTTCTCTTCTGACATTAGTAATATTGGGCGCTAGCTTTTGTGCGAAATGCTATTCGTTTATACTCCTAAGTACGTCATTTCTCAAACTTTTGACCCTCAGTTTATGAAGCATTTTGTCCGTTTATTTGCGGCCTTGTCCGTTTCGATATGCGTTTTCGGCGTCTCCGGCGCTCATGCACAGAATGAGATCGTTAGGCCTGTAAATTATGGCCCCATCGACATGGGGGCTTCTCCGGAATTGCAGTCGATACTCTCCCGGTCCGTGTCCGAGGTTATTGGTTCCTATCCTGATGGTAAATTCAAACCGGACGAGATCGCAGCGACGCTTATCGACGTGCGAGATCCTAAGAATATACGGTGGGCCAACGTAAACGGCGACCGAAAGTTGTATCCGGCAAGCGTGGTGAAAATGTTTTACATGGCCGCGCTTCAGCAGCAGCTTCAGGACAATAAGGTCAAACTTACCAAAGAGCTGGAACGCGGCCAGCGGGATATGATCGTCGATTCGTCGAATGAGGCAACGCAGTACCTTCTTGACGTGCTTACCGAGACCTCGAGCGGCGCTGAACTCCCGCAGAAGGAATTCGATATCTGGCAGCACAAGCGAAACCGCGTGAACCGGTATTTTTCATCGCTTGGCTATTCGAACATCAACGTAAATCAGAAGACGTTTTGCGAAGATGCTTACGGCCGCGAACGCGTTTCGCGTGGTCCGAACGGCGAGAACCGGAACAAGCTGACGACTGACGCCACGGCGCGTTTGATGATGG
>DATFEW010000059.1:0-9852 GCA_035250805.1 Pyrinomonadaceae bacterium | reverse complement strand
CATCGTCATTCGCCAATTGTTCGGCGATCTTCTTCATCTGGTTTTCAGAGATGCCGTTGAACGCGTTGTATACCTTGCCGAGCTCGCCGCGATATTTGGCTATCGGGGTACCTTCCGGCTTGTCCTTTGTCCCTACAAATGTGAATAAGGGACGGAATTCCGTTTCTGGAGGCGTTCCGCCGGTATCGGAGTCCTTAGCGGTTACAAAAAAGCTCTTTACCCACTCGATCCAACCCGGATTTTCGGGTTTGGCCGATAGATTCGTATTCCGGGCCACCTCCTTAAGAAGTATCTCCATCGGAGAATTTGCCTGCGAAAAGCTTTGGAGAGCGGCCGTAGCCTCCGCCTTATTTCGGTACGGTTTGACTTCGACACCCTTGACGAACTTAAGCCAGTGGTCCGCGTAATCGCGATGGTATCTTTCTTCCAATTTGGCCGCGTCGGTAGTTTGAGCGAGTTCCTTCTTGCCCAACTCGCCCATGACCCAATCGTCCTCGCTAAGCTTTTGATTTGCCTCGGCGATCGCCGTCTTCATAAGTTCGAATCCTGGCCTCGTAAATGCACTTGGAACCGCATAGCGGCCCTCCATGAAGGTCGTATCACCGCCGTTCCTGGCCAATATCGATTCGACGGTGGTCGTGCCTACGTTGTCATCAACCTCTTTTGAGATCTCCGTGACCTTACGGCTGTAGTAACGATACACGGCCGGGAAGGCCTGCAGCTTTCGTCTGGCGTCCTCAACCAATTTCGCGTTCAGGCTGATACGTGGGAAATTGCCGTCGTCAACCTTGCGGTCCACCTGCTTTGCCCAGAACTCGAGATTTTGCTGCGCGGTCACCTTCATGTCACCCGGCACTTTCGAGTCAGCGACCCAATATTCTTTCAGTGCATTCGCAATGTGCGTTGATTCCGCCTTCTCCTGATATTCTCCAGAAAGCATCAGATAGGCCTTAAGAAGATCGTAATGCTTGCCAAGATTCTGCTCTTCTTTCTCGGTTAGCTGCGACGGATTAGTAACCGGCTGGCTTTCTGCAAACTTTCGGAGATCGGCCTCGACGCGCTTCAAAGCCGGCGCCTTGAACCGCTGTTCGACCACCGAAAAGTAGATCGGCAGCAGGCTCTGCTCGTAAACTTTGCTACCCTGGTACATACCCATACGCATGTACAACGGCGCGCCGTTGCGGTCATAATCGTCGAGCTGGACCAACAACACTCGGAGGTCGTCGGTGACCACGATCTCTCGACGGGTTTCATCCTCAGTCTTCGCCAAAATGTCCTTTCCAGCGTCCGCCCTGCGCATCGCGAGAACCTTTTCGCCGCGGGCCTCAGCATCTGCCAGCATTTGCCTGTTTGTCATCAGTGAAATGCCGGTCAGAAGCAAAAACAATCCCATCAGGCCGAGAGCAAGGACCGCTACGATCCATCCGAATATCGGCGGCCGCCGACGCTGCGCAACGAAGGTCTTGACAAGGTCCTTATCTCGAAGGACAACGTCCCGGAAAAGCCTTTCCGCGAAGTAGCCGTTCGCGACCGTTTGCGGCGCGTTGGACGAAGATCTGGCAGCCGGAGAGGCAGTGAAATAAAAGCCGCGAAGAAACGGATTCTCACTAAATGGATTCGGCCTGAACAGGGCATTGACGAATGCAGCAAATTTTCTACGCGCTGACCCGAAATGGAGCGGGAAGTTGAATATCTTCAGCTGCCGCACCGGCGGGAACGGTGCGGAAAGCCGTACAAGGCGCCGCTTCATCACGGAGTTCTGCAATACTTCATATTCACCGTCGAAAAGGGACTGTGCATTCTCACTGCGTTCAAGCGGGATCGTAGCGCCCCATACAAGCGCTTTGTCCTCGTTCTTCGAACTCGAGAACGAATCGCGAAAGCCCTCTATCGAATCGGCGTGAGTGAAAACAAGGTATACGGGGAACCGGACCTTAAGACGCTGGATCGCATCATCAAGCCGCGCACGAAGGACCTTTGCAAGCTCCTCGATCTCCCGTTCATCCCCCTTGACGATCGTCTCCGCATTTACGGTCAATACAAAGCCGTCCAACGGCCGATTCGAACGGTGCTTTCTGATCGTCTCGAGCAGGGTCGACCACTCTTCGCTATCAACGCCTTCGGTCTGGTAACGTCCGGCGGTATCTACAAAAACAGCGTCGCTCGTCACGCGCCAGTCAACCGCCGGGGTCGGACGTACGTATCGCTGTTCAGATTGTCTTTGGCTCGGAAGCGTTTGGAAATTGAGGTTTGAGCTGATCACCAGAGAACTCTTACCGGCCTTCGGTGCACCGGCAACGATATACCAGGGCAGCGAATAAACTGCATCACGCCCTCCGAGGTTCGAGGATCGAAGAAATTGGATCGTTTCCTCGGCACCGCGCGTTAATTCCGGATACTGTCCGGTCACCGCGGTCTTTTGCGCCGGAACAGCTTGTTGACCGTCTCCGGCTTGGCCCGTAGCCGCTGCCTCGGCCAGCCGCTCCTTTTTCTTCGCCCGGCGGGAGGCGACGAACATTATTAAAAGAGCAAACGGCAGGGTTAAAAGTACAAAGACAATGATGGCTATGCGCTGCCACGCGTAAATATCCACTGGCAGCATATAAATGACCAAGCAGAAGATGCCGTAAAAGGACATCAGTCCGCCGAGGCCGAAAGCGTAAGTCAGATGAGAGGTGTGCCAACTACTCATAAATACTGATCAATCGTCTAAAGCGGCAGGCTCTGCACCGTATCCTGCAGAAACTTCGACGAGAGCAAAAACATTATCAGATACACAATGAACCCTATTCCCAGACACGCGAACACCCCCAGTTTTGCCCAGATAGGCATACCTCGCTTTTCAGGAGGCTTGGGTTGATCGTTGGCGAGCCAGTGGGGCGAAAGCTCAACAGGCTTTATTCTTCCGGCCTTTACAAGCGCGTTTGCCGTCTGCTGCATGATCGCCAGCAGCTTCTCCTGCTCGTAGATCGCATACCTGCCTTTAAAGCCGAGAAGCATGCAGAAATAGTAGACTTCGACCGCATCAACGGTGACATCTATCTGCCCTAGCATCGACTCCAGCTTTTCGAAAAACTTGTTTCCGGCGACCTGTTCGCCGAAAAACTGAAGCTGGAGCGGATTCTTTTCCCATTCGTTCCGGAGCGGAAAATTTGCGGTCAGTACCGTTTCATCAACGAAAGCCGCAAGACCGAATTTCGACACCTGAACGATCTTGTGGTTGAATTTGTATCGCTCCGCACGTTTTTCAAATTCGTCGAACATCCCTTCGATCTTTGGCCGAAGGTCGTTTGAAGGTGTTACGATGCCGGCCTTCAGCCTCAGGATCAGATCGAAAACGGGCCCCGCAAACGTGATCAGGTCTTTTTTTGGAGCTTCAGACATAAATCAAGGCTTTACTGCATACAACTCAAGCTTTTCATCCGGTATGTCGTTCGGAACATAGACCGATATTACTTTTGAACCGGCGATGCCGTTCCAATACGGACCCATGTTATCGAGCTGGAAATACTTAAACCCGACACGAGCCGGTATCGGGGCCGGCGGCGGGCTCGCGTGCGTTAAAACGACCCCGGGTAGAGCAGACCCGATCACCGAATCGATCACATCGCGAGACGCGATCTTGACCACCCGCGGAACGCCTTCGATCAGCTTGGACTCCGGCATCTGAGCACGCACGGCAAGGAAAAATCCTGCCTCTTTCAGCAGCCGCTCGTCGTCTATTCGACCGACGTATAAGGTATCGCGCGTCTTCTCAAGCGGGATGGGAACGCAGCGGCTCGGGATAACCGTTTCCAACAATTCCTTCAACTGTGCCGACAGATTGTAGAACGTAAAATATAGGTCGTCGTGGTCGTATTTGACGATGTCCTTTGGATGGTATTCCAGTGAAAAGGTCATCAACCGGCCGACAAGCGTCGCCATTTCCAGATAAAGCTTCTCGGGATGCAGCAGCGGCGATCGAAAGTAATGGGCCATCGCCGGTATCGAAGAATTTATCGTGTTCAGCAACCAAAAGACCGCGACCTCTGACGTCGTAAAATCTGCCAGCGATGCGTTGCTTGCACGGCGTTGCTCGCCGAGACTACCGCTTTTTGTGACCAGTATCTCGACAAGCTGGCGCAGCATGTTTACCAGCCATACGGAAGCGGAGACATTCAGCACAGGCGGGATATAGTCTTCTGAGATCTTAAGCTGCCCCGTAGCCGTCCGTTGCAGCTCGGCGATCTTGATCGATGTAAAGCCGTCACGAAGCTCGTCGTCGAACACGATCCGAAGATTGCTCCTTGCATAGGAGATCGGCTGTTCGTTCGTCCCGCTGGTCTCATCCTTGACCTGTGCGCCTTCCTGTAGAAACCTTAGATTGCCGGATGGCACTGCTCCATTGGCCTGATAATTCGCTTCGCCGGTCTTCTTTGCAGGGATCGCAAGGTGAACGCCAAGTTTCTCCGCCTCTACACGAAAGTGGTTTCCGACCGGACGCAGATCTGGCACTGCCTCGGCATCCGGAACATTTACCATCAATCCGTCCGGCAGAACAGCTCTGCAGCTCGTTATCTGGAAGTTTCCGTTAGCTACCGCTTCGCTGTTTACCTGAAGATCAAGCACGCCGTAGTTGAACGCGGCTATCGAGTTGACGCGCGAAGTCAAAAGATCTTCGTGGTAATTGTCCCACTGCTGAAAGTGATGCGGCGTCAGCAACATCCCTTCGTTCCAGACGATCTTGCGGTACTTACTCATAGATTGGGGTGAATGACAATAGTAAAACGAGTCACGAAAATAGTAAACAAGCGATCGCAACCATTCACTGGCCGCTAAACCCGACGTTTTCGTTTCTTTCGCGACGGCCGCGATGGCTTCGGCGAGTTCGCCGCCTCATTCACGTCACTTTCGGTCAGCTTACTGAAAAAATCGGCCATCCAATCTTTACCAGACTTTTCCGGGAAGTTTTCGGGATACTTCTCAGCGAGTTCCAAGGCCCTGATAAGCAATAGAAAGCCCTCGTCCTTCATTCGGCCGGTGCGCCCGAGATGTTCGACGGTCCGCGAGGGCTTGATCGGCAGAGGGACTAGATCTATGTTCTTCGCCGTCGGGCTCGCGCAGTTTACCGCCGGATTCGTGACCAGATACTCGCGGCACACGATCGGCCGGTTCTGATGGATGGAACACGATTCATCTTCCAGGAATGGGCAGGGAACTCCTTCATAAAAGAACTTCATCACCACGTCCATGGCCTCTTGTATCTGCTCGCGCGACGTCTTGGCGCGGCCGTGATCGTAGTGTTTCTTCAAAAGATCGATCAGCCCGTTCTTTTGAAAATGGTTCACCGCGTCCGAAAATCTCTTTTTGATCACATTGCGGCGGGGCTCAGGCATAGCTTCAACCAGTTCGGCGATCTGGTAGACCTCGACCTCCGAGATCGGAACCGGTTGTCGGCAGCAGGCTCCGCAGCCGGCTTTACAAGAGATGGACTTGCCTTCCGATTCGACGGCCGCAACACCGATTTCCGTAAATGAATTAGCCATTTGCTGGAAGATCGGGAGCATCCTGTGCGGTTTTACAGGATTAGCCGGAACCGTCATTTCAAGATCGAGCGGAACGCCCCGGACGTTCAAAACAACTTTTCCTGTTATCCACTCATTCTCGGCCATAGCATTTCGTAGTTCGATATCAACTTAAAGTGTCAGCGCTTCTGCATTGACGCCAAACTCCTTCGGATTTTGCGATATCGTACCGACAGCGAGGAAATTCAATGCACTGTCAAACTCAGATTGCGAGATCTTACCGTTCTTTTGCAGGAACCAGATCGTTCGAATTGCCCGTGTACTCTCAGGAAATTTGTTTGCCAGCTCCTGCAGCATATTCCGCAGCTTCATAGTGTCGCCCGCCGCTCCCTGGCCGTACGCGGCAATTATCAGCAGGGCATCCTCACCGAACTCGTTTCCAAGATGCACGCTGAGTTTATCCAGGACGTCGGCCATTCCTTGGGCCGTTTGAACAACATCGCCACGGCTGCCTCCGAGTTTTGCAACGGCCGCGATCGCCAGGAACTGCGGCTTCAGGTTTTTTGATTGCGCAAGCGACTTTATTTGAGATGCATTTTTCCGGGCCGAGTTTAAGTTGTCAGCGAGCGCAGACGAACCACTCAGTTGCTTCACCCTGGAAGAAACCCGCTGAGCCTGCTCACTCGTCAGGAATGCACGAGGATCGTTTTGAGCGATCCGTCTTAAAAAAGCCCCGCCATTCTGTTCGATCTTTGCTGTGTCACTCAGCTTTACCGTCGGGCCGTTCGTATTCGAGTTTGACGGTGTATCAGAAGACGAATTGTTTGACAATGGTCCGGTTTGAGAACTCGTGTTCCCTCCATCAGACTTGTTGGAGGGTTTTTCGATATCGTTGTCACCATCGTCGTCGCTGCTGTAAACAGGGTCATCCTGTTTCTTTGCGATGGTCTTATTATTTTCCCCGCTCAGAAGATAGATAACACCGACTGCGAACACAACAACGATCAGACCGAAGACCGGTATCAACATGAGCAGCATCCACGAGTTTGAGTTTTTCGCAGTTTGGGGTTGCGAAGCGACACTGATCCCACTGCCGGGGACAACAACCGGTTCTTCGCTTTCAGGAATATCCGGAGTCTCGTCGCGCTCGGGCACATCAAAATCATCTGAAGAATTATAAGAGGCCTTTTTGACGTGAATTTGTACACCGCCAAGATCGAGTACATCGCCGTTATTTAACCCTACCGGGTTCTCTAACGGGTTCCCGTTCAGCAACGTGCCGTTGCTCGAACCCGCGTCCGAGGCCACCAAGATGTCTCCGAACCGCTCGATCGCCAGATGCCGGCGCGATAGCCGTCCATCCGGAATACAAAGATCGGATTCAGAATGCCTGCCGACAATGAACCGTTCCGCGTCGACCGTCGCGTGTCGTTCTTTACCGTTTTCGTCGGTGTATGTTAGAACCAGTTCTGACATCATCTGCTGTACGTCGAGAGCGGCTGCAGCTTTAGGCCAAAGTCCTGCGGGTTCTCGCCGATGATCGCCGCCGCGAAAAACTTCGGCACATACTTAAAGTTTTCCGATTGAAACTGCTTTGAAAGGATCTCGCCCTTCGAGATCAGCGTCCAAAAATCGCGCGGCAGGCCGGTATTCGACTCGAGCGCCTTAACGAGATTCGAACTCAGGCCGCCCTCGCCGCTGTTGTAGCTGCCGATCGCGAGCGGTACGCTTGCCGGCCCCGTACCGTATCGTCCCGTGAGCGCCTTCATATATGATGCAGCCGCTCGTGCCGCCGGCTCAGGCTCGCACCGTACGTCGCCCTTCGGAGGCGTCGCCCCTTTTATCACACCACCGTTCGGCTGAAAGTGGATCTTTGCGGTCGCAAAAGTAAACTGGAACATCCCGAGAGGCCCGGTCGGGCTTTGCAGGCAAACGCAGTGCTCGGACTCGATCATCGCCAAATACAAACCGATCCGCGGGTCTGTCCCCTTTTCATTGAACGCCTTCACGATAAAAGGTGCGTTCTTACTCGCGCGTTCGTAGGTCGCCTGAAGATTATCGCCAAACCGGCAGCCGCCCAGCGGTTTTGTGCCCGCCCGCTTTGCGTAACCGTCTGCAAAGCCTTTTATCTTATCGATCGCTGCCTCGGGAATCGGGTCGCTGCTGTTGTTTCCGATGACCTGAGCGATCCGCATCGCTTTGTCAGCCAAATATTGCCGCCGCTCCGTTTCGGACATTTGAAGATATTGCTTGCCGCTCGGCACATAGTTCGGCGTCGTGGAGTTTCCCGGCGGCGAGTCGATCGCACCCGTGTTGTCATTTACCGTTCCGTTCGAGTTCGTCCCGCTCGTTTTTGAGGGCGTAGGTTTTTTGTCCGGCGTATCGAAATCCTCATCTGCGTCGTAGTCGTCGCTATTGGTCGCGGCAACCGACGCCCCGCTGAAGAAAACCTTGTATCCGATCACCGCCGCGGAAATGCTGATCACAAAGAATGCCAAGGCGATCAACACAACCGGAACCAGGGCCTTCGCCGAGATCTGCGGACCAGCCGATCCAGCGGAACTCATCTTCTGCGACGAGACCGCGGGTTTCTCAATAACCGGCGAAGGTGCCTTCGCGATACGAACATTCAACACGGTAGAATTCCCGATCTTTACGCTGTCGCCTGTTCGCAACGGCGTGCCGGGGCCACTCACGCGTACGCTGTTTACAAAGGTCCCGTTCGCCGAGTTTTCATCTACTATCCACACCCGATCGCCCTCACGATAGACCGTAGCATGGAGACGAGAGAGACCGTCATCGGCAAAGCGAACGTCCGCATCACCGCCGCGACCGAACGTCGTCTTCGGGCTTTCGATCCTGATCTCCTTCGAGCCTTCAGGCGTCGGATACGTGAGCCGAATATCCAGCATAAACCTGTATTTTACATCGCCAGGCGGTACAATTCCGATAGCGGACGGTCTTTTTTCAGGCCGAATCTCTGAGGATTTTCCGCCACGATACCTGCGGCAAAGAAGCGGACAAGCTGTTCGCGTTCCTGCGGGGTCTTTATCGAATTCCAAATGTCCGACCGGTTGGCGGGGAGAGTGGCTTTCCAGACACCGGCGTCCTGCGGCGATTTTCCGAACACCGCCGCGCTGTAGATCAGATCGCCGTCGAATACACCATACACGATCGCCTTCATATATAAGGCTGACGCTTTCGCCGCGCAATTTTGCGACGGATCGGAAAGCGATTCGCCTCCGCAAAGGCCGTTATATGCGTTCGAGGTTACAAATTCTGTATTCATCCGCCAGAGTCCCTCATCGCTGCCCTGCCGTGCCGGGTCGAACTTGCTCCGGCTCATCGCGAGAAGGAATCCAAGCGAAGCATCGAGGTTCTGCTCGCGAACAAATCCCACATTTATCGCATCCCGATACCGGGTTGCACGCTCGAAATACCCCTCGTGCGCGTATTCGGCCGTGCGTTTTTGAACCTCGGTCAGGAATTGTTTATTCGATACGTTATATGCGTTTTTTCCAGCGAATTGCTGCGCAATTCGCTTCGTCATCTCCTGAACCTCGATGAGCGAAACCTGCTTGGCAGTGCCTTGCGGACCGGTCTGCTGAGTATTTGTCTGGGTAACCTCGGTGTTTGAAGGCGGTTTTGTGGTAGCCCGTGTTTCGAATGCGAGAAGGACGGACGCATTTTCCCCGATAGGACTCCCATCCTCATCAAACAGCGTAACTCCCAGGCTGTGATCCACGCCGTCCGAAAGTTCCGGAAACTCCTTCGGATCGATCGTGGCTGAAAAAGGAGCTTCAGACGATGCGAACTCCTGCCCGTCAACGGTAAACACTGCCTTCGAAACGCACTCGCCATCCTGGACGTCGAGCTCGATCTCCGTCGCGGTTGAGATCGTATCGCCGGCTTCCGGTTTTGTGATCGTCGCCTTCGCCTCGCAGGCGGAGCCAAATAAGCTTCCGAACCAGCTATCAGATGAGCCCCCGCCCGAACCACCGGAGCCGCCCGATCCTGAGCCCGAGCCCCCGCCGAATAACAAAACCGCGGCGGCGACCCCGACGAAGAGGAGGGCGATGCAGGCAATAATAGCGGCGATGAGCAGGATCTTTTTTGAGCCGCCCGAAGGGGCACCTGCTGGGGCTGTCGCCGCAGCGCTGCTCGTTGCCGCGCCCGCCGCAGCCGGTTCCGGAGAGATGGGGGCAGCGGACGCCGCCGTACTCCCGTCGTTTGCTTCAATCGAGGATCCGAACTCCACGCGGCTCGTACCGCCGAGCACGATGACGTCGCCATCCTTAAGATAAACTTCGTCCCTCACCTTCGCGTCGTTTACGGTCGTCCCGTTGCT
>DATFEW010000057.1:0-8044 GCA_035250805.1 Pyrinomonadaceae bacterium | reverse complement strand
GGATTATCGACGAATCCAAACCCTCGATGTCGTCCCGTTCATAAACCATCCACCGCCACCAACTGTTTTTGATATTGTTCGCCAGTTCGACGCCGAGCGGCCCGTAGTCCCATGAGGAGCCGAGCCCTCCATAGATCTCCGAAGCCGGATAGACAAAACCCCTCCGTTTCGACAGGGATACAATGGTTTCGATATTTGGTGCGGACATAAAAGTAAAATCTTACAACGAACCCAAAAAAAGGACGACCGAAGCCGTCCTTCTTTCTTAAAACGTAACCGCCTTTATTCCTCTCCACCAGCCGAGGCCTTCGCTTTTTCTTCCATCAAGATCGCCTTGCGGGAAAGCTTGATCTTGTTGCCTTCCTTGCCGATGCATTTGACCATTATCTGCTGGCCTTCTTTGAGCTCGTCGCGCACGTCTTTGACACGGCGATCGGAGATCTCGGAGATATGCAGAAGGCCGTCGAGCCCAGGCATGATCTCAACGAACGCGCCGAAATCGACGATCCGCGAGACGGTCCCCAGGTAAGTTTCACCTATCTCCGCTTCTGCTGTGATCGCTTTGATGCGGGCCACCGCTTCCTGCGCCGCAGCACCATCGGCGGTTGCGATCAGGATAGTACCATCATCTGAGACATCGATCTTTGCACCCGTTTCTTCCGTAAGCGCCCGGATAACCGAACCGCCCTTTCCGATAACGTCGCGGATCTTTTCCGGATGTATCTTGAGAGTGATGATGCGCGGCGCGTATTTCGAAATATCCTCGCGCGGGGTCTCTATCGCCTGCTGCATTTTCTCGAGAATATACATACGGCCCTTTCGTGCCTGTTCCAGCGCCTCCTGCAGGATCATCGCGTTGATGCCGGTTACCTTTATATCCATCTGCAAGGCGGTGATGCCTTCACTGGACCCGGTAACCTTAAAGTCCATGTCGCCGTAGTGGTCTTCGGCACCGGCGATGTCGGTTAGGATGGCGTAACGATTCCCTTCCATCACAAGTCCCATCGCAACTCCCGCAACCGGACGCTTGATCGGAACGCCCGCGTCCATAAGACTCAGGATCCCGCCGCAGACCGATGCCATCGACGACGAACCGTTAGATTCCGTGATGTCGGAGACGATGCGGATCGTGTACGGGAAATCCTCGTCCTCGGGCAAAACTGCTTCGATCGCGCGGCGAGCCAAGTTGCCATGACCCGTCTCGCGACGCGATGTACCGCCGAAACGGCCCGCTTCCCCGACGGAGTAAGGGGGGAAATTGTAGTGCAGCATGAAACGGCGTTTTACTTCGCCCTTTTCGATATCGTCCATGTACTGCTCGTCCATTTTGGTCCCGAGCGTAGTGGCGACGATCGCCTGCGTCTCACCGCGCGTGAACAACGCCGAGCCGTGAACGCGCGGAAGCCAGCCGACCTCACAAGAGATATGACGGATCTCTGAAAACTTCCTGCCGTCGGGACGCCGTCGTTTGCCGAGCATGTCCTCGCGAAAGATCTTTTCTTTCAGGTGCGAAAACGCCTTTCCGGCCATTGAACGCGCTTCAGGCTGATCTTCGGGATAGCTCTCGACGACCTCTTTTTTAAGGTCATCAATTGCAGCATAACTCGTTCGCTTGTCCTGGCCTGTTGTATCAAGTGCTTCGCGGAGACGCTCTCCGTAATTAGATTCAACCTCGGCGACGATACTTTCGTCGAGCGGCGCCGGAACAAACTTGCGTTTAGTGATCTCCAGGGCCTTGCCCAGTTCTTTCTGCCAGAGGCAAAGGCGCTTGATCTCTTTATGCGCGAGGATCAACGCCTCGAGCATTATCTTCTCTTCGACTTCCTGCGCTTCGGCTTCGACCATACAGATCGCCTCTTCGGTTCCCGCCACGACCAGGTTCAACCGAGATTCGCGCCTTTGATCATACGTTGGGTTGATAATGTACTTGCCATCGATCAATCCGATCCTGATCCCGGCGATGGGATTCTCAAACGGAATGTCGGAGAGATAAAGCGCACACGACGCACCTGTGATCGCTATCACATCTGGGTCGTTTTCCGCGTCAGACGAGATTACGGTGCCTACGATCTGGGTTTCAAATCTGTAACCGTCAGGAAACAGCGGCCTTACCGGCCGGTCGATCAGCCGGCACGTAAGAACCTCTTTTTCGCTGGGGCGGCCCTCGCGGCGGAAATAGTTTCCCGGTATGCGCCCGGCGGAATAGCTTGACTCGCGATACTCGACCGTCAAGGGGAAGAAATCCAACCCCTCTTTAGCGGTCGTCATACTCACCGCTGTCACCAGCAGCATCGTTTCGCCGTATCCAATAACGACCGAACCATCGGCCTGCTTTGCGACCTTGCCAGTCTCAACAACCAACTCTTTATCCCCGAGCTTGATCGATTCCTTCAAATATTTTTTCTTTGACATTTACTTTCCTCAAAACAAACGGCGGCCCTCGGCTAAAGTCGTGAAGCCGAGGCCGCCATTGGAGTTTCCAACCGTGCGTACGTTCTATCTGCTTGTGGATCTACAATCGCTGTCACGTTCAGCATCCAATAACAAATTCTTCGAGGGAACGTTTGTTCTAATGGCCCGAAGCGGCCGATCTTAAGTAAAAAGGTAAAAGTAAAAAGTCAAAAACAACGTTTTTTTGCCATTTGCCTTTTTACTTTTACTTATCTCCGTAAACCGAGTTTCTTGATTATCTCGTGATATTCATTAATATCGCTTCGTTTGAGATAATCCAAGAGTTTGCGCCGGCGCGAGACCATTATGAGCAAGCCTCGACGCGAATGATTATCTTTCTTATGAACCTTGAAATGCTCTGTAAGCTCATTGATGCGCTGCGTCAGCAACGCTACCTGCACTTGCGACGAACCCGTGTCCGAGCCGTGTGTCTTGTAGTCGCCAACTATCTTCTCTTTTACTTCTTTTGCTGTTGCCATAAAAACTTCGCTCGCAATAGCCTCTCCTTTGCTCGCAGTAACTCCGCTCATTTCGCAAACGGTAACCACGAATAATGTATAGCTAATAACTAATAGCTAATAGTGATTAACTCCCTTAATTATCTGATATTTACTAACGTTTTATCAATCCTCGGGCCGAGGTTTTTGTTCATTTTTCGCCTGTCGCTGTAAGCTTTTCGTTGTTCCCGAATTCTTCCATAAATTTGGTCGAAAACTCGCCCCTTTGAAACGCTGGGTCCGCCATGATCTTTTTGTGCAGGGGAATGGTCGTTTTGATGCCTTCGACCACGAGCATATCCAGGGCCCGCTGCATTCTGGCGATCGCCAACTCGCGGTTACGGGCATGCACAATCAGCTTTGCGATCATCGAATCGTAATACGGAGGCACCGTATAACCCGGATATACCGCAGTGTCTACGCGAACGCCCGGCCCGCCCGGGATATTGAACGCCGTTATCTTGCCAGGGCTCGGGGTGAACGTCACCGGGTCCTCGGCGTTAATACGGCACTCGATCGCGTGGCCGACGATCTGAACGTCCGATTGTTGGTATTGCAGATCTTCACCGGACGCGATGCGTATCTGGTTCCGGACAATATCAGCGAGTGTTACCATCTCCGTTACCGGGTGCTCAACCTGGATCCGCGTGTTCATCTCCATGAAATAAAAACTTCCGTCTTCATCCAAAAGAAATTCGAAGGTCCCAGCACTTGAATATCCGATCTCTTTACACGCATTCACCGCCACCGCACCCATCTTCTCGCGAAGCTCGGGCGTTATCGCGGGCGAGGGGGCTTCTTCCAGGAGCTTCTGGTGCCGTCGCTGTATCGTGCATTCGCGTTCGCCGAGATGGATGCAATTGCCGTGTTCATCGGCCAGAACCTGAATCTCGATGTGCCGCGGGCGTTCGATGTATCGCTCGATGTAAACGGCGCCATTCTTGAACGCAGCGAGAGCCTCGGCCTGGGCGGTTTCAAGATTTGATTCAAGGTCCTCCTCCGAGCGGACGATCCGCATCCCGCGTCCGCCCCCGCCCGCAGCGGCTTTGATAATAACGGGAAAACCGATCTTTTTGGCAATTTTTTTTGCTTCAGCTGCAGATTCGATCGGCTCGGGGCTTCCGGGCAGGATGGGCACCCCCGCGGCCTGCATCGTCCGCCGGGCCTCGACCTTGTCGCCCATCATCGCGATCACTTCAGCGGTCGGCCCTATAAACTTGATGTTGCATTCTTCACAGATCTTCGCGAACGTCGCTGATTCCGCCAGAAATCCGTAACCGGGATGGATGGCGTCTACATTTGTTATCTCCGCGGCGGAGATGATCGAAGGAATATTAAGGTAGCTCTGTGCGGACGGTGCAGCCCCGATGCAGATGGCTTCGTCTGCATATCGAACGTGCAGAGCCTCGCGGTCCGCTTCGGAATGCACTGCGACGGTTTTTATTCCCATCTCCTTGCACGTCCAAATAATGCGGTTCGCGATCTCGCCGCGATTCGCTATCAGGATCTTGCTGATCTCTCGGATACCCATTAAAAACTAAACCACAGAGTCAAGGAGACACAGAGGAAAGCAAAATGCCAAGAATTCTGCCTACTGTTAAAAGTCTCTGTGCCTCTGTGTCTCTGTGGTAATCTTACTTCCTAATTCCGAATAGCGGTTGACCGAATTCCACCGGCTGGCCGTTCTCCACATAGATCTCTACCACTTCACCGCTTGTCTCGGCCTGGATCTCGTTCATCAGCTTCATCGCTTCGACAATACAGACCACGGTTTCTGGCGAGACCTTGCTCCCCTCTGAAACGTAGGGATCTTTCTCGGGTGACGGCGAGCGGTAGAAGGTGCCGACTATCGGCGATGTGATCTTAAAGAGGTCGGATGCAGGTGCAGTGGACGCGATTTCTTCCGGCGCTGCAATCCCCGTCGTCTGCGGGGCCGTGAGATTGGATGCGACAGGTGGTGCGAATTGAACCGGCATTGCGGCCATCTTGCTCAACCGCACGCGAATATTCTCGTTTTCAAATTCAAACTCGGTGAGCCCGCGCTCGTCGAACAGATCGGCAAGCTCCCTGAGCTCATCCATATCGAACGAACGCCCGGTCCCGGCCTTCTCTTCGGAATGTTTATCCCGTGAACCGCCCGTTGTTTCGGTTTCAGCCATCATAGAAGCCGTTGTTTCACTCATCGTGCCTTAGCCCTCGGAGAAAACTAGCCGTTCGCCGCCATTTCCCGCGGGTTGTCGACAAGCTCGATCACCGCAAGCTCCGCGTTGTCACCGCTTCTCCTTCCTAACCTGATGATGCGCGTGTAACCGCCGTTGCGGTCTTTGTATCTTACTCCGAGCTCATCAAAAAGCCGCTTCACGGCCTTAATACCGGCGGTCCGCTCAATGGCGTCCTTAGACTCGCCTTTCTTTCCGCGAAAGCGGCTCGAGGCTTCTTTGAATGTTGAATTTCCCGCATGGAAGAACTTTGCGGCCTGGCGTCGCAGATGAACCTCCTGGGCTTTCGCACCATCGCCGTTGAGTGACTGTGCCTTACGCGCAAGCGTGATCGCGCGTTCGACGAATGGCCGAAGCTCCTTCGCCTTTGCGACCGTGGTAACGATGTGTTCCTTATCGGAATTGATCAGGGAGGTCGCCATGTTCCGGAGCATCGACATACGGTGCTCGGTGGTTCTGCCCAATTTTCGATGTGCCTTTAAATGTCGCATAAAACAGTGAACAGTGGACAGTGCACAGTGGACAGTGGGTTCAAATTCTGACCACTGACCACTGACAACTGACCACTTTTAATCTAGGTCTCTCCCGCCAGAGCCCGGGATCGGATTTCCCTGCTCGTCAAAATCCATTCCGAAATCGAGTCCCATACCGTGAAGCAGGTCCTTGATCTCTGTTAGAGATTTCTTACCGAAATTCTTCGTTCCCAGCATGTCCTTTTCGCTACGGCGGATGAGGTCACGGATCGAGCGAATATCGGCATTCTTCAAACAGTTGTACGAGCGAACGGAAAGCTCAAGCTCGTCAACCGGCTTGTCCAGCAGGTCGTTCCGCATCAGCGGCGGACGCGCGATATCTTCGTATTTATATTCTTCTTCTTCCTCTTCGAAATTGATAAAGATCGACATGTGATCTTTGACCAACTTCGCTGCGAGGCCGATCGAATCTTCAGGCGTTACGGAGCCGTCTGTCCATACTTCGAGTGTCAGCTTGTCGAATTCCGTGTTTGACCCATGACGGGTTTTATCAACGGAATAATTTACTTTCTTGATCGGCGTATGGACCGAGTCGATCGGAATATAGCCTATCGAAAGGTCTTCGTCATTGTTCAACTCGGCGGCTACATAGCCTCGGCCGCGCTTCAAACGCATTTCGATGTTCAGCGTACCCGCGCCGTTGATGGTAGCGATGTGAACATCGCTGTCCAGCACCTCGACATCGGCATCTCCCTTGATGTCGGCACTCGTCACCTCTCCGGGGCCCTTTTTGCTGACCGTCAGCGTCTTTGGCCCTGACCCATGCAGAACGAACGGTACCTGCTTTAAATTCAGGATCACGTCTGTAGCATCTTCAACGACGCCCTTGATCGAAGAGAATTCGTGCTCGACACCGTCGATCTTGACCGCCGTTACAGCAGCACCTTCGATCGACGAAAGTAGCGCGCGGCGTATCGAATTGCCCACCGTTGTGCCGAAACCACGTTCAAAAGGCTGCGCATAAAACTTACCGTATCGCGAAGTTAGGCTTTCCGTCTCGACATTGAGCCTGCCCGGCATTTGGAAGTCTGTCCAATGATTGCTCTGTGTCATATTCTTTTTCAAAGTTCTGCGAGCTGGCCGAGTTACCGGAGTTCACTGAGCTCAAAAACTCGGGGACTCGGATAACTCGGTCAACTCTGTTAACTACTTACTGTAGAGCTCAACGATCAGCTGTTCGTTGATATTCGATTCGATATCCTGCCGGGTGGGCGCGGCGGCGATCGAAACACTCAGATCCTTCCCTGCGGGCGAGATCCACGACGGGCGGCCACGGCCCGCGGCTGTTTGCCACGCGCCCTCAACATGCGGATTTTTCGTCGATTTTTCCTTAACCGTGACCGTGTCGCCGATCTTTACCTGGAATGAGGGAATATTGACCTTGCGGCCGTTCACTTCGATGTGGCCATGATTGACCAATTGGCGAGCCTGCCGGCGCGAGGTCGAGAAACCCGAACGATAGACAACGTTGTCCAGACGCTTTTCAAGCATGAACAGAAGGTTTTCGCCCGTGACCCCCTTTTGGCGAAGAGCTTTTTCAAAGTAATTGCGAAACTGCTTCTCCAATAGGAAGTACATTCGCTTTACCTTCTGCTTCTCGCGAAGCTGCTGGCCGTAGCCGGCAAGCATCTTACGGCGCGCAGCACCGTGCTGGCCCGGTGGATTTGTTCCGCGTTTTTCTATCGCGCATGAGGGCTTGAAACAACGGTCGCCCTTGAGAAAATATTTTGCACCCTCGCGGCGGCAGATCCTGCACACCGCATCTCTGTATCTAGCCATATTCTATTTTTGCCTCCGCTAAATAAGCGGAAAAGTTTACAGGTCTGTTAGACCCTTCGTCCTTTCGATTACTCTAAATTCCGCACTCCGAGTTCCGAACTCGATCTAAGTTTGGAATTCGAAACTTGGAAATTTCTCAAACTCTGCGCCGTTTCGGCGGCCGGCACCCGTTATGCGGGATCGGCGTTGTATCACGGATCGACGTTACCCGAATTCCCGCCTGGGTCAGTGCACGGATCGCCGATTCACGTCCCCCGCCCGGCCCCTTCACACGGACTTCCACTTCACGCATCCCGGCCTCGGCCGCTTTGCGTGCAGCTTCTGATGAAGCCTGCTGCGCGGCAAACGGCGTTCCCTTGCGCGAACCGCGAAATCCGCGAGCGCCGGATGAACACTGTGCTACCAAATTTCCCTGCGTGTCTGTGATCGAGATCAGCGTGTTATTGAACGACGCAGAAATGAAAACGATCCCGCTCGGAATGTTCTTCCGTTCTTTTTTCTTAAAAGTCTTTTTCTTCGTTGCTGCTGGTTTTGTAGCCATAATTTAATTCCAGATTCCAAATTC
>DATFEW010000040.1:0-12254 GCA_035250805.1 Pyrinomonadaceae bacterium | reverse complement strand
CTCAGCGATCTTTGCGATCTCATCCACCTTCATCTGCAGCTTCTTTCTCGGGCGGTCATCGAGCTCCTCCGTGAAAAAACAATGAGTGCACCGCATATCGCAAACACTTGTAACCAATATATTTAGGAAGACCGGCGAGATCGGCCGACCAACCAATATGCTTGCGTAACGCTTGAATATTTCCTTTGTAGCAAAATCCATCTTGTATGATCCCTCAAACCGCATGTCCTTAGATGCAGACACAATTATCCGCGTTCCAATTTATCTTATTTCGGACAATTAAGGAAACTGATTCCCATTGCGAGTTATTAAAAGAATCATTGAAACTATCAAGTAATTGAGTTATGATGGCTTGTTCAATCTTTTAGAAATCCGTTCAAATACGCATTGCTCTCAATTCTTAAACTAAGCTGCAGGAAGTGTAGTGAAAAGAAATCTTGTTTTGTGTGCCATTTTGCTGGGGATCGTGGCTCTGTTCGCGGTATTTTCGATCATGCAACCTGAATCGTCCATCTTGTAAAAAATCTTTGAATAGGAGAAATCAATGAAATCGATAATGTATGTAGTCAAAGTCTTAGTAGCTATGGCGGCGGTTGCCTTGGTATTCGTCTTTCCCAGAGGTTCCAGTGCGGACCACTCGTGGGGAAACTATCATTGGGCGCGCACGGCTAATCCCTTTACGCTTAGAGTCGTAGATACCAATACGTCGGACTGGGATGACAACCTGAATGACGCTTTGGGTGACTGGTCGCAATCGACGGTAATGGATTTGGCATATGAAGGAGGCAGCAGTGCTCAAAAGGATCGCAAGCGCTGTGCTGCGATTACGGGTAAGATACGTTCTTGCAACGCAGCATATGGCTTCAACGGCTGGCTGGGCCTCGCAACAATAAACATCAGCGGGAGCCACATTACTCGTGGGACCTCAAAGATGAACGATTCGTATTTTAACTCCGGGGGATACGACGAGACAGCCCGGCAGCACGTTATGTGCCAAGAGATCGGACACACGTTCGGTCTTGATCACCAAGACGAGTCGGGAGCCGATTTGAACACCTGCATGGACTACTCCAATGACCTCGACAATCCTAGTCCGAACAATCACGATTACCAGCAGTTAGTCACCATATACAGTCACCTTGACAGCACGTCAACAATCGGTTTTAGGGCACCGGAATCCGACTTCTTTGGCGATGATCCCGACGCTCCCCACAATTGGGGTCAGTTGGTCCGACAGTCTGTAAGTGGTCGCAGCTCGTATTACGAACGGGAACTTCCGAACGGAACGAAGAAACTTACGCATGTTTTCTGGACCGAAGAAGCAGCGGCACGCTGCCGTCCCTGCGATCATCGGTATGACCATTGATAAGCGTTTCGCTTTAACGAAAACAAAGCCGATGCATTTTTTGCGTCGGCTTTTCTGAATGTTGCGCGTTACTTGTTTTCCAGTTCGTCCAGTTTTTTCTTCATCCAATCGATCTCAGATTGCTGAGAAGTCGTTAACGAATGGCATAATTCCTTTATCTCTGGGTCTTCGATCGTGTTTTTGCCCATCAAGATGGAGCCTCCGTCTAGTTACAGATACGCCAGCTGAAAGGTCGCATGCCTATGGAAGTTCCCCCTAGGCGCGACAGTTGTGCCGGCCCCAGGACCCCGGGACTCGACCCATCACGAATTTCATTGATTATACGGACAACTCGTGCATGTTCGAATTTTCGCCGGGCAAGACACCCGTATGGACGCGCATTTTACGACTTATAGATTCGGAAAATAGTTCGTAAACTGTTCAAGGCCCCAAGGGCGTGGACCGAGCGTTTTCACGCCCTTTTGCTTCGCCGTTGACTACCGTCGTTGGGCAAGTGCCTGTATTTCTGTATTGGTGTATGATTTTCGTGACCATTCTTTCGAATACCGATACCTGCAATGCTTTGATCAGTAGAATTTATTGGAAAAACAAGGGGAGGAAGTACAGTGAATAGAAATCTTGTTTTATGCACCGTTTTGCTAGCGACCGCGGGGCTGCTAGCGGCATTTTCGGTCACTTCTAAGGTGCCGGTTACGAACGCGCAGGGCGTTTTCAAAGAGGACGGGAGGGGAAAGGATTTTAGCAACGAGATTCGGGCCATTAAAGAGAAGGTCAAGGAGCGTAAATGTCCTGTTCATCCTTCCAGCGATGCGGTTAGGGCGATGGAGGGCCACTTTGCGATAGAAAGGGCGAAGCGTGGTGGGGCAATTCTGGAAGCAACCGGCGGAACCATAAATGTCTACTTCCACGTTATTAACAAAGGTTCGGGCATCGCGAACGGAGATGTTTCAGATTCTATGATCAACGCCCAAATGCGGGTACTAAATGACGCTTTCGCCCCTTGGGGGTGGTCTTTTATTCTGGAGTCAGTAGATCGAACGACGAACGCCACTTGGTACACCGCTGGATACGGATCGAACGCCGAGCGAGAGATGAAGAGCGCGTTGAGGCAGGGCAGCGCGGACGACCTGAATATCTACAGTCTCAATCCCGGTGGCGGCCTCCTAGGTTGGGCGACATTTCCATCTAGCTACAAGCCACAGCCAGAACAGGATGGTGTCGTGGTGCTGTTTGGGTCTCTTCCCCGCGGCGGCGAGGAACCCTATGACGAGGGCGACACAGCGACACACGAGGTTGGACACTGGATGGGTCTCTATCACACCTTCCAGGGCGGATGTGCTCGGAACGAAACGAGAGGAGGGGATCTGGTCGCTGATACATCGGCGGAGAGTGGGCCTGCATTTGGTTGCCCGGTCGGTCGCGATTCATGTCCGCGGCTTCCGGGTTTGGATCCGGTGACGAATTTTATGGATTACACCGACGATTCGTGCATGTTCCAGTTTTCTGCTGGACAGGATACTCGGATGGACGCCCAATTTACGACCTACCGACTTGGAAATTGATCTGTAACCTTTATCGAATGCTAAAGGGCGTGGACCGAGTGGTCACGCCCTTTTAGTTTATGCCCGGCCAGAACTGCGATAAAATTCAATAAGTGCTGAAGCGTATCTATTTGGACCATTCGGCTACTACGCCGGTCGACCCAGAAGTTGTCGAGGCGATGATGCCGTATCTGACGTCGAAGTTTGGCAATGCTTCGAGCATTCATCATTTCGGCCAGGAGACCCGGGCAGCCGTAGATAAGGCTCGTCATCAAGTGGCGTCGCTGATCAACTGTCGTCCAAACGAGATAGTATTCACATCCGGCGGGACCGAGTCGAGCAACCTTGCGATTCAGGGCCTATTAGAGTATTCGCCGCCGCAAAATGGGCATATCATCACCTCTACAATCGAACATCCCTCGGTGAGATCTGTGTGTGAGGACCTTGAGAAGCTGAGCCATACAGTTACATACCTCCCCGTTTACGACGACGGTATCGTTCGCATTAGGGAGGTGGAATCGGCAATAACCGAACACACGGTCCTCATCTCGATCATGACTGCGAACAATGAGATCGGTACACTGCAGCCGGTCATCGAGATCGGCAAACTTGTGCGGTTGCAGCGGGAGAAAGGAAGAAAGATCAGGTTTCACACCGACGCAGTGCAGGCGGTCGGCAAGATCATAGTCGATGTCAATGAAATAGGATGCGACCTCTTATCGCTCTCGGGGCACAAGATCTATGCACCCAAGGGGGTCGGAGCTCTGTTTGTAAGACGAGGAACGCGTCTCCATCCGCAGAACATCGGCGGGCGCCAGGAGCGCGGACTTCGCGGTGGTACAGAGTCAGTACCCCTTATCGTTGCCCTTGGCAAGGCGGCGGAGTTGGCTCAGCAAAGGCTGGAGATTGATGGGGACAGAATGCGCTCGCTTCGCGATACATTTGAGGACCAAGTGCTTGAAAACATCAGCGGATCGTTTCCGAACGGACACCGCGAACATAGGCTACCGAATATTTCGAGTATTTCGTTCAGCGGGATCGAAGGCGAGGGACTTTTGATCAATCTGGATATGCAGGGAATAGCCGTCTCTACCGGATCGGCATGCTCGTCAGGATCGCTGGAGCCTTCACCGGTGATCCGAGCGATCGGCCGTGACGACGAGCTCGCACGCGGGGCGATACGGTTCAGCTTTGGAAAGGATAATACCAGCGACGATGTCGAGCGAGTTCTGGAAAAACTACCGGCCAGTATTGAGAGGCTGCGAAGGCTGACGCCATCGCGAGTTAGCTCAGCGCAATAGATCTGCTTCAGCTTATCCCGCTTTTTGATCGACCGCGTGCCTGAAGCCAGATTGCGAACTCGGCAACGATATCTGTCCCAATGTCGCTGATCGGATCGGAATTCGCTACCGAAGCCTCGAGATCGATAAGACGCTTATCCAGTGAACTGAGTACGAACCCGAGCGGTATTTCCTGCTTCTCCCATTCCGCGATCGCGGTGTAATCCTCGGCAGAAAGTGTTATGTCCGGTGTCGTGCGTGTATTCAAAAAATCCACAACCGTAGAAACGTAACTCATATCTACCCCCTTATTCTTTGGTTGACCTGACATGAAAAGCAGCCCTCCTATATTTCGGGGAGGGCTGCCCGGTGTGGGTTCAAATCTTTGTCGAAACCTTCTACTACTATCCCGCGATGATAATCCCACAGGTATCATTCGAACTATCCGCTCCGGCGATAATAATGCCGGTCTGGACGGCCACTACCCCTGCGATTATGATCCCGCCCAAACCAAAATCATTGGTCGTATCCGTGCACGGATCTTCGGCCTGGGCTCCTGCTATGATTATTCCTCCAGCATTTGCCAAGGTCGTACCGAACACCATCGCTGCCATCATCGTTGCTGCTGCAACCATTTTCTTTACGTTTTTCATTTTTCTCTCTTCTCCCTAGTTTGTTTCAGATCTCAGTTTGAACCTAACCCCTTGACGGTAGGCTTTATTACAACCACCGTGCCATGGCCGACCGGGAGGACTAAATTGCTGTAACTATCTGTGGAGTAAGGGGTTAGCGGATTTACAGGAACAGCTAGAACAGATCAAGCTATCGACTGATACTGGATACAAAGTAGCCATTGAGTTTGGCGAACTTCCCTAAACTTATACTCTACGCAAGTTACAAGAATGGTTAGAAGGTATACAACCCCAGGATGGTAACCTTGTATACAGTTGTCCAGTAGTGAAGACCTATCCACCGACGTGGACGCTGGGCCGGAGTTCCGGATCCGGCTCGGCCTGGCGAAGGATCTCGCGGGTTACGGGCGCGGTATCGCCCTCCCCGAAGAGAATATAGCGTGCAAGGTACATTATTGGATTGCCCTCGCTCCATCCGAAGTATACGTGCGGTATCTTTCCGGATCTATCACGCAGATATAGGAGAAAAGCCGCTATAGCATTTGGAACCGCGGGGGCCGCAGTTCGAAGTATCTTATAACCGTCAACATCAACACCTCGTATCAAGAGTCCGCCGGTAAATTCCGATGCATCGCCAAGCTCGATCTCGTAGAAAAGTATGGGATCCGTTGATGGAATGTGGTTGTCGATCCGCTTTTCGTGCTCTTTGAATCGATACTCTGAGACGTCGCCCGTTTCGCGTCGATTTGTTACGATCCGGATCTCGCCTTCCTCGATCTCTTCAAGGAACTCGCGTGCCTTCTCGTCGAATTCGATCTTGCCGATCCGGACCTCGGTCGTCCGCAACGCCCGTGAAATAAACGATGAAACGATGATCGCCAGTATGAAAAATGTTGCGATCTGTATCCCGCTGGGCTGCTCACGGATATTAACGATCGTCGTGTAAACGAACACTAAAGTTATCAAGAGATAGCCGATCCATTGACGTTCGCCGGAACGTCTCGATGAGATCGTTACCGCCACCGCCGCGGAGGTCATCAGCATCAATACACCGGTCGCATACGCTCCGCCTTGTGATGTTACGTCAGCGTCGAAAATTATGGTCACAATAAAGCAGATAGCTGTAAATACAAGAACCAGCGGTCGTATCGCGCGAGCCCAGTCCGGCGCCATGCCGTATCTAGGCAGATAGCGTGGAACAATGTTGAGCAAGCCGGCCATGGCCGAAGCACCTGCAAACCACAAGATCAGTATCGTCGAGATGTCGTAGATCGTCCCAAAAATGTCACCCAGGAGCTCGTGCGTAATATATGAAAGTGCGCGTCCGTTTGCCTCCCCTCCGGGTTGAAACGCCTCAGGAGGTATCAGCATTGTGGTAACGATGCTGCTGCCGATCAACATCACACTCATGATAAGAGCCGCACCACTCAAGAGTTTCTTGCCGTTCCGTATACGACCTTCAAGCACTGCTTTGTCGTGTTCCGACCGCTCGCTGTCGAACGCGGCGCGCGGCGTTGCGTTTAGTTCGGTGTCGGCGACATCGCTCTTGACGAGGGGCATAACCACCACACCTGTTTCAAACCCCGATAAGCCGAGAGCCAGTTTGGGAAAGAAGTAAAGAGATACGAGGACAAGCCACAATGCGCTGCCACCCACGCTGGAGTGACTCCAAAGCATTAGTTTCCAGTTCGCGAATGCCTCAGGATGTATATAGACGATCTCGTATAAGCCGCGTCCGATCGTTATCACGTTAAGCACAAGAAAAACTGCAACTATGATCACGGCCAGGCCGATCGCTTCGTTAAAGCCCTTCAGAAAGACAAGCCCGAGCAGCGAGATAAGAACAAGCGTGACCAGGACTGGTTGGTCAAGTATTGGAAGTGAAACCCGGACAAAAGGATTCTCGAGAATATGGGCCGTCGCGTCGGCGGCAGAAAGCGTGATCGTAATAATAAAACTGGTCGCGACGAAACCCAGCAGAACGAGAACGAACATCTTGCCTTTCCAGCGCGAGAGAAGATTCTCCAGCATGGATATCGAGCCATCGCCATGGGGACTTTGCTCGGCCACGCGTTTGTACATCGGGAGCGCGCCAAACAGCGTGAGAAGAACTAGAACCAACGTTGCAAACGGGGCGATCGCGCCGGCGGCCAGATACGCGATTCCTGGTTGGTAACCCAGCGTGGAGAAGTAATCGACCCCGGTCAGGCACATCACTTTCCACCATGAATGCTGCGGATGGCGTCCGGCATGTTCGTGTGGCCCTTCCATCTCATCTACATGATTGAAGAGCCACCCTCTGAGCCAACCGCGCCGTTTCGAAGCCATAGAATTGTGCGCCAGATTTTCGCCAAACTTTGGTCGCAATCAAACCAATATACAGCAAAGCCTCGAACAGGCGAAAAGCCCTTCCAACCAGGGATAACCCTTACGTATTTTTATGGATTTTCAATGGCCAAAAGTGTTAAAATTTGTTTGGCGGTGTGTCCGCAATTCATATAACTTCCTAGAACTCCCATTCTAGCTGTAAAAAACGCCTAAAAAGATGAGCTCTCGCGTCCCGAGTATTGCCTCGGCAATGACCAGAGAAAAGATCTCGAATCTCTCCAAGCTGACGGTTATCGGTGCCGGAGCGGCTTGCGTGGCCGCGTCTATCTTTGCCTTGCCGCAGCAAGCTCTAACTCCGGGCTATCTTTTTATTGTATTGTTCGGCGTAGTGATCGCGCCGAGAATGACCCTTTCCCTGCCGCGGTCCAAGTTCGCGATCAGCTTCGGCGATGCCCTTATCTTTCTAACATTTCTAATGTACGGGGGCCCGGCAGCGATCGTTCTTGCGGCCATCGAAATGGTTGCGAGTTGCATGTATCTGCGTTCAAACGGGTTTCCATTCGGCAGGCTAATGATCCCTACGAATGTATCGATCACTGCCATCAACACTTCCGCTACGTTCTTGTTGTGGTATACATTGCCGGGATTAACCGGTATCCAGTTCAATCTCGCGAAAACCCCTGACCTCATATCAGTGCTGGGTATTCTCGCACTCTCTCAATTTTTTGTCTCCGCAACCTTCGCCTCGATCTTTCATGCAGTGAAGGACGGGCAGTCCTTTTGGGTAACGTGGCGCCAGGATTGTTTCTCAAGCTCGATGACACAGATCGTCGGAGCCGGGCTCGCTGCGTTGCTCTATAAATTGATCAACTACGGCGACATCGTTACGTCGTCGATCGCGTTCGTGGCACTGGCGGCCGCCTACATGAATTATCGCCAATCGATAGGAGAGATAACCGATGCGATCGGTCAAGTTGAAGAAGCAGAACGGGCAAAGGCGCTAACGGAACGCGAACGTCGCGTCGAAGCTGAAAGCCACGCGGCGCAACTGGCTGATTCGCTGGTCAAGGAAGAGCGCGCGAACGAAGCGCTTCGGAAAAGCGAAAAGGCATTTCAGCATGCGGCGCTGCACGATTCACTGACCGGCCTCGCCAACCGAAAGAATCTCTGGGGAGTCCTTTCGCAGATGATCAACGACTACAAGGACGACCCGGCAATGTCGTTCCAGGTCCTTTTCATCGACGTTCGGAGTTTTAAGAAGATCAACGACATGCTGGGCCACTCGATTGGCGACAAAGTTTTGACCATCGCTGCCAAGCGGTTCCTGCGGATGCTCGAACCTGACGATATCGTCGCCCGCATCGGAGGAGACGAATTCGCGATCGTGCTTCGCGATCTTTCGACCGCAGGCAAAGCGCAAAAGGTGGCGCGTCGGATATATCAAAATATTACTCAGCCCTTTTCCCTTAGCGGAAACAAGATCCAGATCGACGTAAATATCGGAATTGCCCCGTGCGATGCCGAATACAACACACCTGAAGAGATCCTTCGCGACGCTGATATCGCGATGCACTACGCTAAGGAGAAAGAGGACGGATTTGCGGTTTTCACGAAGGAGCTTCGATTCCGTTTCCTGGAGCAGATCCGTTTTGAGACCGACCTTCGTCACGCACTGGACCGGGAAGAATTGTCGATGCATTATCAGCCGATCGTCTCGCTTAGCGACGGACAATTGATCGGCTTCGAAGCCCTGCTACGCTGGCATCGCAAAGACGCCGGGTTCATACCGCCGAGTAAATTCATACCCGTCGCAGAGCAATCCGGGTTGATCCAGCCGATCACCGTATGGATCCTTCGAGAGACGTGCAGACAGCTAGCGGAATGGCAAAAGATTTCGCCCGATTATGCCAACATGATCGTCAGCGTGAATATTTCAGGCAAGCATCTTTCAAATGACGACCTGATCGATGACGTCGAAAACGCACTCGCCGATTCGGGGATACGGCCGGAGACGCTAAAGCTTGAGATAACGGAAAGTTCGGCTATGGAGAATGCCGAACATACGATCGGCCTTCTCAAACGTTTGAAGCGGATCGGCGTTCAGCTCAGCATTGACGATTTCGGCACTGGGTTTTCTTCTCTCAGTTACCTGCAGCGTCTGCCGTTCGACACACTAAAGATCGACCGTTCGTTCGTTTATACGGTCGGCGAGAACGGGGAAAACTCCGAGATTCTTCAAACTATTATCTCGCTGGCAAAGAGTCTCCGGATGCGTGTGATCGCCGAAGGCATCGAGACTGAAAGCCAGCTCGGCGTTCTCCGAAACCTTGGCTGCGACTATGGCCAGGGATACCTCCTTGCCAAACCAAAGGCGAAAGAAGAGACCGAAACACTGCTTTATCAGCACGTGAACTGGCTCCCCAATGAGGTCGATCCTACCCCCGCCTATTCCGACAGGCCGCATCAGCCTGAGGAACTTCGCCTCCATTAGAAAAATCTACGAATGCGTTCTATAATCAACGGAAAATACTTCCGTGAGGTTAATGGAGCGCTATGTCGAAGAAGTTAGTTTTCTGTCTTGTTATTGTTTCGTTGTTTGCCGTTTCGGTCCCTGCTCAGAATGGGAGCGGCTATCCAAAGGCAAAAAAGGTCGAACAGGTCGACAATTTCCACGGCACGATTGTTCGGGATCCCTATCGATGGCTTGAGGACACAAAGTCCGCCGATACACAATCGTGGATCGAGGCCCAAAACAAGGTCTCGGACGCGTATCTCGCGAGTATCCCGCAGCGCGACGCACTGAGAAAGCGATTTACCGAGCTCTGGAACTACGAGCGATATTCGGCGCCGTCCAAAATAACCTCCGGATTCTACATTTACTCGAAGAACGACGGACTTCAGAACCAGAATGTTTTGTACCGGGCCAATTCGATCACCGACCCTGGCAAGGTTTTCTTTGATCCGAACAAGTTGAGTGAGGATGGCACGGTGGCCTACGCAGGTGGGTCGTTTACCGATGACGGAAAGCTTTGGGCGTATGCGATAGCACGATCCGGTTCCGATCGGACCGAGTGGAAGGTGATGAACACCGAGACCGGCGAACATCTGCCTGACACGCTGGCGCCGAACCGGCAGGGCGGAGTTTCCTGGCTTAAGGACAATTCGGGCTTCTTCTACAGCCGTTTCCCTCAAACGGAAGCCGGGGCCGAGCTCAAGAGCCAAACCTATTACCAGAAACTCTATTTCCATAAACTCGGAACTCCGCAGTCGGAAGACAAGGTCGTCTATGAACGCCCGGACAATAAAGAATATTTCGTTGGTGGTGGCGTCACCGATGACGGAGACTACCTGATCATAAACGTCGGCAAAGGCACCGAGCGGATGAACATGGTCTATTTCAAAAAGCTGGACAAAGCCGATTCGCCGATACAGCCGCTTGTTACCGATCTGAAGAACAGCCACAGCTTTATCGGGAATGTTGGACCGGTGTTCTATTTCCGAACCGATAACGGCGCTCCGCGCGGCAAGGTCGTGAGCATCAATGTCAGCGAAGCGACGCCGGTTTGGAAAGATGTAGTTCCCGAAGCGGCAGAGACTCTCAATGGCGTCCAGTTCGTCAACGATCAGTTCGTTGCGAATTATATGAAGGACGCCTACACACAGGTGCGGATCTTCGAAACGAACGGCAAGCATGTTCGCGATGTGAAATTTCCGGGCATCGGTTCTGCGGGCGGTTTTGGAGGCCGTCGTGAAGATACCGAAACTTTCTACACCTTCTCCAGCTACAACTCGCCGCCGACGATCTATCGCTACGATATGAAGACCGGGCAGAGCACCGTGTTTCGTAAAGCGGCTGTGAAGTTCGACGGCTCGAATTACGAGGTGAAGCAGGTCTTTTACACGAGCAAGGACGGAACGAAGGTCCCGATGTTCATCACACATAAGAAGGGGCTAAAGCTTGACGGCTCGAATCCCACGCTTCTTTACGGATACGGCGGGTTCAACATTCCGCAGACGCCCGGCTTCTCGGTAGCACGCGTGCCCTGGCTTGAGATGGGCGGAGTTTACGCGGTAGCAAATCTTCGCGGCGGCAGCGAATACGGAAAGGACTGGTGGGCCAACGGCGCGAAGCTGAAAAAGCAAAACGTCTTTGACGACTTTATCGCTGCGGGCGAGTGGCTCATCGCCAATAAGTACACCAGCACTCCGAAACTTGCCATCCAGGGCGGATCGAACGGAGGCCTTCTTGTCGGAGCGGTATTGAATCAGCGTCCCGACCTGTTCGGTGCAGCGTTGCCGGCGGTTGGCGTGATGGATATGGTCCGATTCCCGAAATTTACGATCGGCTGGGCCTGGACGTCAGATTACGGCTCGCCCGATAACCCGGAAGAGTTCAAGGCGCTCTATGCGTATTCGCCGCTCCACAACATCAAGCCCGGCACGAAATATCCGGCGACGCTTGTAACAACATCCGATCACGACGATCGCGTCTTCCCTGCTCATAGCTTCAAGTACGCAGCCGCACTGCAGGAAGCTCAGGCGGGACAGGCACCGGTCCTGATCCGTATTGAAACCAAAGCAGGCCACGGCGCCGGCAAGCCCGTTTCGAAGGTGATCGAGGAGCAGGTCGATATCTACGGATTTCTGATGAAGAACCTCGGAGTGAAGGTCGATCAGTGACCCGCTTGACGCCTGTACACAGTTCAGAGGCGGGCTTGCCCGCCTCTTTTGCTCTCAACTCCACTCTACGGCTCGCAATTTGTTCTTTATCTGTCCGGTGCGTGTCCGGGGCTTGTCCGGAAGGTGTGATCCTGGAATTTTGTCCCAGGTGTCCTATACAAATAAGAAAGATGGAATCAGCATCACTGTTAACACTTGGGATCACATTATCACCAGATACAACTATGTTCCGGAGGCAAAAAACGACCATCTAAAATGCAAGAAGGATTAGGTGGGAAAAGACGGAGCGAGGTGTTTGAAGCTTCATCGGTGAAACGTGCAGAATTCTTTAGGCACGGAGCCTTCGCGAAACTCGCGGGGTTCGCGGCTCGGGCAGTTGATCGTTGCACGGTTTCCGGTGATCGGACATACGAACACAAGCGGGCTA
>DATFEW010000028.1:0-3509 GCA_035250805.1 Pyrinomonadaceae bacterium | reverse complement strand
GTCGGCTTGTCCAGACCAAAGAAAAGCTCCGTCCTCTGGTACGCCGTGAATTTCGGTTTGGCGGCTGCCGACTTTGCTGTCTGAGCATGAACGAGGTCGTTGCCGACGCCCCCCGCGGTCGCGCAAAACACAAAAGCAGCGACAATAATAAACGTTCTATTCATCACCTTTCGTATCGTGCTCCGCATCCCCTGAGAGCAAATGGATCGCATGCTCAAGCACCGGTCGAACCGCTTCGAAACATTCACTGACGGCCTTTGTCGAACCTGGAAAATTCAGGATCAAGGTCTTTCCCCGAATTCCGCAGACGCCCCTTGAAAGTATTGCCATTGGACTATTCCTTGCGCCCTGATGTCGCATCCATTCGGCGATACCGGGTGCTTCTCGTTCAATGACGGCAAGCGTCGCTTCGGGTGTGTTGTCGCGCGGTCCGAATCCGGTTCCGCCGGTCGTTATAACAAGATCGATCTCCCCGCTTTCACACAGGCCCGCAAGTTTTTCCTGGATGCCGGGTTTATCGTCGGAGATGATCGACTTGCCCATCACCGTTGCGCCAAATTCCGTCAGCAGACCGACAAGCAGGTCGCCCGATGCGTCGTTTTCTTCATCGCGGGTATCACTGATCGTGATAATAGCGGCTTTCATAAATTTCAGTAATTATTACCACCGAGACACGGAGACACAGAGAAGAGTTTTTGCCCGCGAATTCATCGCGAATAGCTTCACTAGTTGCATTATTAGTTTATTCGCGAACATTCGCGTTGATCCGCGGACCGCATTGGAAATTTCTCTGTGCCTCTGTGTCTCTGTGGTGAGATCTTACTCACCCCGCTGTTGACTCGATCTTTTCTATCTCGCGCTTGCGGTTACTATACACCACGCTCAGCAGCACCCCGAAAACGACGAGCAGCATGCCCGCGAGTGATTCAGTTGATTGCGGTTCCGAAAACAGCAGCGAGCCCGCAAGCAATGCATAGATCAGTCCGGTGTAATTTATGATCGCAACGCTGGCAACACGTTCCTTCTGCAGGGCGTTCGTCAAAAAGATCTGGCCAAGCTGCGCGAAAACTCCAACAAGGAAGATATAAAACCAGTCCCATCCAACCGGTGTTTTCCATTCGAAAAACAAACTGACAAACCCAACAACCACGCCGACAAGCTGAAAATGCAAAACTACCGTCAGCGGATGTTCCTTGCCCTTCATACTTCGAACAAGGTTGTACGCCATCCCCGAGCAAAAAGCGGAGATGACGCCGATCACCATAAAAAAAGGTGAGATCCGCGGGTCGGTTCGCTCGATCAGCAACACTCCCGCGAATGCAAGGGCGTAGAAAAGCCACTGTAGGCGCGCTACGCTTTCGCCCAGGAAAAATATCGCGATCACCGTAGTGAAGATGGGTGACAAATATTGAATGGTCATCGCCGATGCGAGCGGGATGTTTTGGAGTGTAACGAAAAACAGAAAAAGCGCGGTGGTTCCAAAAACGCCGCGCATAAGCAGGAGCATGTGATTCGTGCCTTTCCAGTCCTCGCCGGCTCTATGAAGCCCGATCAGGCAGAATGCCGAGGCGATCGCGCACCTGAAGAACACGATCTCCATCGCAGGGATACCCGAAACCTGTTTCACGCAGATATTCGCCAAAAAAAAGGCGAGCGTCGATAGAAACATCGAACGCACGCCCTCGGTCAGGAATGTATTATCACCCTTCAAATTTCAAGCTTAGCCTAAGACCATCTCCTCCGCAGCACTAGAAGCAACAGGGTCAGGCAAACGTATCATACGGAATCCGATAATAAGCCCCATAACACCGGCAAGCAGCGGGACCAGCAGTGCTACCTGAAGAGCTATTGGCCTTGCGATCGTATTGATGCGAACTATTTCCTGTTGAACCTCGGGCGTTTGACCCACGAGAGCCTCGTTCATTTGTGTGTTGCTCATTACCTCGGCGTCGTGTTCCAAGGCAGTGGCGACCTGAGCCTTCTGGTCTTCCGCCAGAATTGTGCTTGTGTTCGACAGGTACGTAAACGTAAACGAAAGCATCATTAGCAAAATGGCACCGGCGAACGCCAACCCGAATGACATGCCGAAAGATCCGGCTGCTGAGTTCACGCCCGCAGCCTCGCTAATACGTTCTTCGTCGACCGGTGACAGGGTGTAGTTATTCAATTGCGATACCATTAGGCCCAGTCCAACTCCGCAGATCACAAACGGAATAAAAAGATACCAGCCGGTCGTTACCCTTGGGACAAGGTAGATGACCGCGGCGATCGAGATAGTCAACAACGCGAAACCGAACCTAATGATAGCCGCAGGCCGAAATTTCCCAGCCGCTCGCCCCATTAGGACAGCCGCAAGGAACATACTTATCGACATCGGGGCCATGCTCAAACCTGCCTGCATCGAGTTATATTCCAGTACCATTTGAAGGAATATTGGCATCGCGATCATCATGCCGCCAAGCGCGATCTGCTGAAGCATCTGGCCGGAAATACCGGTCCTGAACAATTTCGAACTGAAAAGACCCGGATCTAAAAGGATGGGTTTTCCTTCCTTCTTTCGCTTGTTAAGCCAATATGCAAGTCCGGTAATACCGACCACACCGACCGCCATCAGCAATGCAACCTTATCGCCGCCCTCCTGCCATACAAGGATACTCAGGACGATCCCACCCATGCCGACCGCGGAAAGCACGGCACCGACCGGATCGATCTCTCGCGATCCGGTGTAAGGCACGTCCTTCACTAATTTCAAACCTGCGATCACGATAACGATTATGACAACCTCAAGCAAAAAACCGACTCTCCAGGACAAGTACGTAGTGAGAAATCCGCCGAGCAACGGCCCGATGGCAATTGCGACCGACGTGGAGGCACCGACCATCGCATATGCCTTTTTGAGAGCGAGGCCTTCGAAGTTGCCGTGAATTAGAGACTGCACCGATGGCAGGAGAAGAGAAGCACCGAGTCCCCCAAAGATCGCCCAGAAGATGATAATTGGCAGCATGCTATCCGATATCATCATCGAAGCAGCCCCAAGCCCGTATCCCAACAGCCCCAAAGTATAAGCCCGCTTCCGTCCGATCAGGTCTGCGACCTTACCGCCGATCAGGATGAAGGCAGCGGACACCAAAGCTTCAAGCGCGATCATCGCCTGTACATTACTCACTGTGGTGTTCAGGTCTTTCGAGATAGACGCGATAGAGACATTCATTATCGCGGTGTCGATGACCAGAACGAACATTGCCATCGAAATCAGAATCGCCAGCTTGTTATTCATCGGCGCTTCAGGGACGTGCGGGTCCGCACCGTTCGTATAGGTATCTTCTGAACTCAAATCGTTGTCCCCCAGTTTGGATGTCTTACCGCGAGGCCCGGAGCATCAGCAGGAAAAGGTTGATAAAATCGAGGTAGAGCGCGAGCGCACCGTTGACCGCGATCCCCCCGATCGGCGCATCCGGCGGAATTCTCGCAGCGATCATCTTTAGCCGCTGTGTATCCCAGGCGGTCAA
>DATFEW010000025.1:0-5421 GCA_035250805.1 Pyrinomonadaceae bacterium | reverse complement strand
TACAAAAAAGGACCTGGAACAATGGTTCCTGAAAACAACAAAATATGCCGATCAATTGCTCGACGATCTTGACGAGATAGAGTCTGGATGGCCGAAAAATGTAGTCAAGCGTCAGCGTGACTGGATAGGACGTTCAAAAGGGGCCTTCGTCGATTTCGATGTGCGGCTCGCGAGCGGCGCTGATGATGGCTCCGGACACATTCGCGTTTTCACGACGCGTATCGACACGATCTACGGAGCAAACGCGGTCGTGGTTGCCGCCGAGCATCCGATCATTGTTGAGCACTTGTCGAGCTTCTCGAACGAAGTGCTGCAGAAGATACAGGAGATTCGCGCCCACAAACTGAACCCCACAGATCATCAGGTCGAGGCTGTTAAGGACGGGATCGACACGGGCCTGAAGGCGATCAACCCGTTTAGCCGGGAGGAGTTGCCCGTTTGGGTCGGTAACTACGTAATGATGGAATATGGCACGGGAGCCGTAATGTCCGTCCCGGCACACGACGAGCGCGACTTTGAATTTGCGAAGCAGTTTGGCCTACCGATCAAGGCAGTTATTGAACCGCCGCGACACGCAGACGGCGAGCAAAAAGTTCGGAGTACACGCTTTAGCGTGCCTGAAGAGCAAGCTGAAGCTTGGACTCCGAACGAGTTTTTTGCCGACTACGGCCTATTGGTAAATTCGGGTAACTGGTCCGGCAAAACGAGCGAAGCCGCTATTGAAGAAATGACCGCGCTGGCTGCCGAAAGAGGGTTTGGCGAAGCGGCAACGACCTACAAGCTCCGCGACTGGGGTATTTCCCGCCAGCGCTTTTGGGGCTCGCCAATACCCATCACATACTGCGAAAAATGCGGAACCGTTCCTGAAAAATACGAAGATCTGCCCGTCAAGCTCCCGGAAATGGCACCGTTTACCGGAACGGGTGAATCGCCGCTGGCGAAGGTGCCGGAATTTGTCGATACGAACTGCCCCAACTGTAACGGCCCCGCGAAACGGGAAACCGACACGATGGACACGTTTGTGGACTCGAGTTGGTACTATTACCGCTATACCGATCCGGCAAATGATTCGCTCCCGGTCGAGTCCGAGATCGCCGACTTTTGGACACCGGTAGATCAATACATCGGCGGCGACGACCATGCGGTCATGCACCTCATCTACGCACGCTTTTGGACAAAAGTGATGCGCGATCTGGGCATCGTTAAATTTGACGAGCCATTCAAACGGCTGTTGACGCAGGGAATGGTTGTGGGTGAGACGTTCTTTGACGATTCCAGCGGCAAGCGCATTTACTATCCGCCGGAGCAGGTCAAGGTCGAACGCGATGCCAAGGGAAAGATCATCTCGGCAATATCGAAGGACGGAAAACCGTTGAAGCACGCGATCGAAAGGATGTCGAAATCGAAAGGCAACGGCGTCGATCCGGATGAAATGGTCGAGATCTACGGTGCTGACGCCACGCGTTTGTTCATTCTCTTCGCCGCCCCGGTCGAGAACGAGCTTGTTTGGAACGAGGCCGGGATCGAAGGAGCCGTCAGGTTTCTCCAACGTGTTTGGAGGTTTGCTTACAAGTGGAAGGACGAATTGTCAGTACCGCCAGCGGCAGCGGGTCGTTCTGCGAGACCTATCGACCACGTTCAGCCGCCCACTACCGTAGGCGGTTCTGACAGGAAGCTGCGTCAAAAAACCCACCAAACGATCAAACGCGTTCAAGATGCATTGGAAACGCTTCAGTTCAATACGCCGGTTGCTGCGATGATGGAGCTCTCCAATACGCTTTACGATTCAAAGATCGAACCTGAAACTGCCACGGCTGAAGAACGTGATGCAGTCCGCGAGGCAGTAACAAGCCTTGTTCTAATGTTGGCACCTTTCGCCCCGCACAGTTCGGAAGAACTTTACTCGGTGATCGTCGGAAATGACGACGGAATGCTGGCCAACAACGCGCGGTTTCCCAAATACTACGAAGAGTTGGCCCGTGCAGACGAGATAGAGATCGCGGTTCAGGTCAATGGCAAACTGCGCTCGCGCATCTTTGCCGATCCGCAGGCTTCAGACGCCGAACTCGAAGCAATGGCAATTGCAGATTCCAAGATCACAGAGCACACAGGCGGCAAGGAAATCATAAAAGTTATCGTTGTCCCCCAAAGGCTTGTAAATATTGTGGTTCGAGGGTGATCTCTTTGCGATTCTATGCTCCTCCGGCAATAAGAGCGCGATTTCGGCTGTCTCATAGGCAATACTATTGACAATCCGTGCAACAAATACGATAATCGCTCGGGCGTATTTCGTGCGCCTTGTTGTGTGATCTTTGACAACTCGCTGTCTGTGTACGTCCTAAAATAGGTTTACAAAAACTTTTTTTCGAAAAAAGGTGAATAATTGGTTCCTGAAACCGCGAAATTCAATCAGGAGAGTGGCTTATGTGTTCCCCTCGCCTCCGGACAAGCCCGGACAAGCACCGGACAGCCTCCGGACAAGGAGCGGACAAAAGAGGGCGATGGTGGAAATTCGACCCTTCATTGCATTCGTATAACGAATCGTGGCTGTGGTTTTAGCCAGTGAGCCGTTTCGGGCTATCGGCCATTCCGAAGTCTTTGCCAAAAGAACTTTCCTTGCTTGAAACACGTAAATTAACTAGAATCAAATCGTTGCTTCACCGCAAAAATACGCTCGCAGAGTGTCAATATATAGATTTGTTTCTCTCCTCGGGTTTCGAAACGGTTTCGAACGTGTAAATGAAAGAGTGTCAGCTTTGTAAGCATTGCTATACAGACGATGTCGCGACCTGTCCGAAGGACGGGATGCCGACGATGCATACGATCGCCGGCGAACCCGTATTGGAGGGGAAATATCAGCTCGAACTCCGGCTCGGCCAGGGCGGAATGGGCGTAGTTTACAAGGCCCGGCATGCATACTTAAAGACGCAGCTTGCTATCAAAATAATTCTTCCGGACCTCGTCGGAAACGACCCTCAACTAGTTACACGTTTTCGGCAGGAAGCCCTTGCAGCCGCAGCCATACGTCATCAGAACGTCGTTGCCGTGACCGACTACGGGGTTATCGGTGGCTCGATCCCGTTCCTGGTGATGGAATATGTGGAGGGCGAATCGCTTCACGACCTGCTCGCAAGAGAAAAGCGGCTCGATCCTGAACAGGCTCTCGATCTCATTTCAGCGGTAAGCGCCGGTGTCGGGGCGGCGCATCACCAGGGTATTGTTCATCGTGATCTAAAGCCGCTGAACATAATGATCTGCAGCGATAAGCCGAGCATGTCGCAGGCGGTCAAGATCCTTGATTTCGGCCTTGCCAAAATAAAGTCCGGCGAGTTGCTCGGGTCATTCATACAGGCGCAAACGACCGGTCTCATGGGTTCGCCATATTACATGGCGCCCGAACAATGGGCCGACGATGAGCCGGACTCGCGTTCAGATATTTACAGCCTTGGCGTGATGACGTACCAGATGCTTGCGGGCGATGTTCCTTTCAAGGGATCCTCGATCCCGGCGATCATGAAGAAGCATATCAGCGATCCCACGCCCCCATTTGCTTCGTTGGGGGTAAATATCTCACCGCAGTTGGAAGCTGCCGTGATGCATACGCTCGAGAAGGAGAAGGAAAAGCGGACGCCTTCGGTCGAGGCGATGATCAGCGAGATGAAGGAGGCGATCTATCCGCAGGCGATCGGCATTCATACGACCGGCACGCCGGCGCCCCTCTCGTTCATCAACCTTCTGACAAACCCTCCAAAGTCGAATGTGTTTCTGGATAATGTAGCTGTCGGACAGTCGCGCGACGACGGCTGGATCACTCTCAATGGCGTTCAAACGGGGAATCACCGGTTGAAGGTGACCAAGGAAGGGTTTGCCGACTGGGAAAGTAATGTGCTTTGCGACGGCACAGCCAAGCAAGTTGTGGCCGATCTGACAACTGCGGCTGCCGTTCGGCCCGACGAGCCGACCGTAGCGTTCAGCGGCGGCATCAGTCCTAATACACCTCAGAACATTGCCGCAACCGGCGATCACAAGTCCGAAGTTCAAAAGACGATGGTACAGAACTGGGACACCGGCCCGCAACATATCGGTGTGCAATCCCAGCCGCCAAAAAGGTCTGTTTTCAAACCGCTGCTTTTTGCCGTCATCGGAGTCATCGCATTGCTGGGACTGGGCGTCCTTGGGATCGGCGGGGCGTATATGGCAGGTGTGTTCGGCGGGAAGGGGAAAGGCAACACTAACGTTTCGAACGTAAATGTATCCCAAACTCCCGGAACCGTCGATCCGCCGGTTGATACAAGGCCGGAAATGGTTCAGATCCCCGGCGGAACGTTCGAGATGGGTCGCGAGGGAGGCGGTGATATTGAAAAGCCCGAACACGCTGAAACCGTAGGTAATTTTTCTGTTTCTAGGAATGAGATCACAAATGGTCAATTCTACGAGTTCATGGCCGCGGCGGCCTACAAGCCGGCCTCAATGGACAAATTTCTCTCGCATTGGGAAAACAACAAACCGATCAAGGGTGAGGAGAACCTGCCAGTTAGGTGGGTGAGCATGGACGATGTTCTAGCATTCATCGCCTGGCGATCAAAAAAGGATGGTGTGAGTTATCGTCTTCCGTCCGAAAAGGAATGGGAGTACCTGGCTCGAAATGGATCAAAGGGAGATCTGTATCCCTGGGGGGACAAGTTCAAACCCGAATGCGCAGTCGTCGATCAGGGCAGCAATGATCCAAAGCCGGTAGCAACTGCCTCATGTCCGAATTCGTGGGGTGTGTACGACCTGATCGGCAATGTGATGGAGTGGACCGGGTCCGAACCATGGGCCTACCCGGGCAGCCCCTTCACTATACAACCAGGCGGTGAAAAGCGCTTTATGATACGGGGAGGATCAGCCATGTATAAGTCCACAGGGCCTTCGGCGATCACTTCCACTTTCAGGATCGATACGCCTGCGTCGACAAGGCACGCGGCACTTGGATTTCGTCTAGCTCAGGACTAGTGGCAACCCGACGATCTTTGCGACAAGCGTAAGCCTCAGGGCACTTACGCTTTTTGTTTTGTTGGCCAACCGCTTTTCGATGAACATCATTCTTGCAGAGGTGAATCCGTCCGGCGGCCATTCGTCGGAAAGGCAGTTCAATAAAGCAGCCGTAACCATCGGTCGCGATGCCGCGGAATGCGATATTGCATTTGACAGTGCCCAGTTTCCGATGGTGTCTCGGAAGCACGCCGAGCTTCGCTATCAAGACGGCTGTTGGTTTGTCATCGACATCAATTCAAGCTACGGTACCTACCTCAACGGACAACCCGTCACTCAGCCGCAGCAAGTGCCCGTTGGGAGCAAACTGCAGTTCGGCACGAATGGCCCGATGCTGATCGTCATTTGGTTCGAAGTTGGGTCCGATACTTTTCAGGTTTCTCACCA